>NZ_FR893506.1:0-7449 GCF_000435435.1 Alistipes sp. CAG:29
TGCAATGGATATTGTTTTTATAGCTCCGATCGCTGTATTTGTGAACCTGAAAATCGTACATCGAAAACCACATTGATTTTTAGGCGGGTGATAGACAGTGGCATTGCCGTTGCCGGGACGTGAGCCGCCGGATACCTGCCTGTAAAAGCCTTGGATACAGGACAGGCTGCACCGGAATCGGGTGCAGCCTGTCTTTGCGGAGGGCGGTTCGGGTGAAATTCCCCGCCGTAGTCTTTTCCCGCCTATTTCAGGATGACGAACCTGTTTTCATAGGGTTTCAGCGCCAGCGAAGTGACGCTTCGGCCGTCCAGCGGACGCCCTGTCGCATCGGCCGCCGTAAAGGGCAGTTCGCGTCCCGAGGCGTCGAGCAGGGTAAGGGAGCCTGCCTGCCCGTCGGTTTCCCGCAGGTTGATCAGGATGCCCTCTCCGCTGGCCGCGGGGGTGCATGACGTGATCAGCACATGGCTGCATCCGCTGCGCAGGAATGAGCGGTCGCGGGCGTTGCCGTTGGCCGCAGTGGCGGCCGGCATTACGCGGGTGCAGAGCGGGATGCGTGCACTCCAGCCGAACTGCGATGCGGCCGTGTTGGAGGTGTCCCGGGTTGAGCTGATGACGAATCCGCACTTGAATTCCCCTTCCTGCGAAGCGCGGAAATTCGTTGTCCAGTAATTGTTCATCAGCCACGGGAAGACATGCGGCTTTTCATAGGTGCGGGGCTGGCGATAAGGGTCGTCGAGCAGTTTCCCGAGCAGGTAGAGCGGCACCTCGCTGCCGCTTACGAGAATCTGGGCGTCGTCGTTGCGTGCCGCGACGAAATTCTGCACGGTGTTCCACGAGGCGCTCGTGCCGGGGATCTGGTCTTCGCCGGAACGGACTACGCCGCCCGGTACGTCGAACGTGAGTTTCGCATTTTCCAGCAGCCACGGCATGGCGACGTAGATCGCCGAAGGATCGGTTTCGGGGTTGCGGATGAAATCGTAGCCGAGCTCCACGCGTTTCACGTCGTTATACAGGCGTACTTCGACCTGCACGCCGAATTTTTCGTCGCATCCCTCGGCTTTGCCCGTGAAGCGGACGCTCTGGTAAATATCGCCCGACGTAACGCCCGGGCAGTGTACGTCGGAGAGCGAAGAGCGCCGGTAATTGTCGAATACTTTGCGTTCCATCTGGTGGCGGTCGCCGTTGAGCGATTCATAGATGAAAGCCCCCAGCTTCCATTCCGAGTCCGGGTCGACCATCTCCCGTCCCAGCTCCTTGTCGTAGAGCGAGGCGATCGTCCCCGAAGCCGGGTCGAAGACGATCCGGTAGAAATCGTTTTCGAGGCTGTTGTCCCGGAGTTCCGTGCGGCGGGGTTCGGCGGCCTTGCCGTCGCCGAGTACGATTTCGAAGGTCTTGTAGCCCATGGCGGGGATTCCTTCCGCCCAGATGGCGTAATAGCGTCCTTCGCGGCGCGAGCGGATGGGCTGTACGCGCAGGGCTTTCCCGGCAGCATCGACGATCCGGAACTCGCGGTCTGCCGGGATCAGTTCGAAGTCTATGTAGACTGTCGTCAGTTCCGAGCGTTCCCAGCCGAGCGGGTTGAAGAACGTGAGCGTCGGGTGCGTCGAGCGGTAGAGGGCGCCTTGTAGGCGGCCTATGGCATCTTCATAGAGCAGTTGGGTGCTTTTGAGTGCCTCCCATACGTAGGAGCCCTTTTCGGCCCACTGTACCTGAGAATTCTCGCATCCGGGGTTCCAGATGCTTTCCGCGGCCCCGAAGGTGTGCTCGTCGTAGAAGAGCAGGTTTTCGTGGATGCGGCGCAGTTCTTCGTGTGTCCCGCCGCTCTGGCCTGTCCCCTCCATTTGGGCCATCGAGAGCATCGCTTCGATGGCGACCAGGTCGGATTGCGTTTTGCGTGAGGCCGCCGTCTCGCGTGCCGCCGACCCGAACCCGTCCGTCCACCAGTCGGGGTAGGCGGCCCGGTATACGGGCAGCTTGTCGCCGTACTGGGAGTCGATGCGCCCGAGGAATTCGTGTGCCGTGGCGCTGCGTAGCTTCGGCCATGCGTAGCGTTCGTTCCATGCGCGGATCAGGTCGCACTCGCGCATCGACGGGGGCGAGTTGTCGGTCAGGTATCCCGAGTATTGCACGGCGATGACCGGGAACGGGTAACCCGTGCGTTTGAGGTTGCGGATGTACCCGAATACGCCGTCTTCCAGGCGGGCCATGTCGCCCGTGTGGATGCCCCACGAGTTCCCGGTATGGTAGTGGTCGCTGCGGAACATCAGTAGCCCCTTGCCCGACGGGGATTCCCAGCGGTAGAGTGTCGGGCGGTCGAACGGGATGAGGGCGCGGTGGTTGTTCGATCCGATCGAAAAATATTTCACGCCCAGGTCGGGCAGATAGTCCGCCAGGCACCATGCGATGCCGTTCACGTCGTTCTGCATGGCTGTTTCGACCGGCAGCCCCAATTCCCGGAATCGGGCTACGGGCTCGAGGAACGTCTTGTAATTGTTCTCGCCCGACAGCTCGGACATGTTGAAGAACATGGCCGTCACCTCGATCTGCCCTGCCTTGACGTACCTGATGAATTTGTCCACCTGTGCCTTGGGACGTATGCGCAACCATTCGCGTACGGGCCACGAGGCTTCGCATGTCCAGCGGAACTTCGCGTCGTCCGGGTAGTCGGCCGTCAGGTCGCAGTATTCCACGGCATAGTCGATATAGCGCAGGTGCTCGGTGAGTATTTCGGTCTGCGGTTTGGTATAGCCGATGTCCGTGTGCGTGTGCTGCACCAGGTAGACGGTGTATTTGTCCGCCGGGGCGATTTCCACCGCCGCCGACAGGGCTTTCCCGCGGTTGGGATGCACTTCGAAATCCACCGTGCGGCCTTCGTACCCTTCGGGAATGTTGACCTCGACGGTGTTTATGCCGCGTGACAGTGCGACCGTCCCGCCCGGTTTGCCGTCGTAGTTCCATCCGGCACGCTGGGGCTTGCCCCAGTTGACGAGGGTCAGCGTCACCGGGTGCAGCAGCTCCTCTTCGGTGCGGCCGTAAATCAGCCCCGGCTGCGAGTGGCTTCCGATGAGTGCGATGCCGTCGCCGGGGCGTGTGCATTTCACGCTGCGGTCGGCTTCGAGGACGATGGCGTCCCAGACGAGCCAGCTGCCGCCGGCATTGCGGATCGTGAGTAGGTTTTCCCCGGCGCCGAATGTCCCGGCCGGCAATAGGGTCTCGATCGCAAGGCCGCGTGCCGAGGTGCGTTTGGTATCCGGGTAGTTGATGTCGTCCCCGGCAGGCGCCTGCACCGAGGTGCGGAACCCGCCTGCGGAGATTTCGATCGTCGGGGGTGACGAGGCCTGCGATTCGACCAGGTAGAGTGTCAGCCGCATCTCCGCCCGGGAGGCTTGCGCATCGGCCCCGAAGCGGATCAGCAGCGATCCGTTGCCGTTGCCGGCCCATCCGTCCTGGGGCCCGGGCAGGATATAGGGGATCTCTCCCGGTGTGCTGCGCCCTACGTCGTACGCGGCCGCCGCGCCGGGGAACCGGCCCAGAAGGTCGGAATACGCGCCGTCGTACAACGCGAACTCGGCGGCCGAACCGTCTTTGCGGCCGATTTCCCATACGGGCCGGTAGGGTGTTGCCGACAGGCTGCCCCATAGCAGGGCCGCCAATACGGCGAGGATGGAATGCTTGTGTCTTTTCATATCGGAATTTTTGGGTTATTCGGGGTCAGTCCATTTTACGTCGGTCATTTTTGCCACATGCCTGCCGGTCATGTCGGTGATCTCCGAGCCGACGTTGAGCGTCAGCGGCCAGTAGGCTTTCAGCCCTTCCTCAGTCCCGGAGAAGTCGCATGCCACATCGGCTGCGGCCTCGGCCTCGGTGCGGACGTCCGCCCAGATCGAAACGTGCTGGATGTTGCCGCGCATGTAGCGGTTCGAGTAGGAGGGGGCGGTGCCCAGCTGCAGGTTGCAGGTCGGCTCCACGATGGCCTTGCCGCACGCGAAGCTCTTTACCAGCCGTCCGTCCAGATAGAAGTGCATCTTGTCGTTGGCCTTGTACGTGGCTGTGATGTGGTACCACTTGTTCAGCTCGATCGTGCAGCAGGTGCCGCCCTTCCAGCTCCCGTCGTTGACGTAGAACTGCAGGTTCGCGCCGTTGTTGCGGATCATGATGGCACCCTTGCCCTGTTCGCACGAGATGACGTTCTGGTCGCCCGCCGCGAATTCGTCGAAACGTATTTTCATCTCCCACGTCAGCTCTTCCGTGAGATCCCAGTCGCCTGCGGGCCCGAGGTTCATCTTCGACCCGGCGTTGAAATAGGGGATTCCGGCCTTGACGATGTTCTCCCGGAAGGCTTTTATCGCTTCTTCGAGTTGTTTGCAGGCGTTCCGGTAGCCTTCGTCCCGCGAGGTGTTGTGCATGATGTAATAGGCCTGGTCGATGCGGGCCTGCAATGCCTTCTTCGATCCGGGGGCCGTGTCGCCCTCTTCGATCCCTTCCGTCGACTCTTCGACGAGCGATTCCGCCTGGCGGATCAATGCCATGAGCGTCTGATGTGCTTCGGAATAGTCGTCGTCGCTGCATGCGCATAACACCAGTGCCGCGCAGAGGAAGGCTGCGAATTTTTTCAGTATGGTTTTCATGGTCGTTTACTGCATTAGGTGTTTAATATCCTTTGTTTTGTCCCAGGGTTCTCCAGTCGGGCATGCCGTCGAACTGCGTCTGCGGGATGGGGCGTACGACGTGGTACTCCTTGATGTTGTCCTTTGCGTCGGGGTTGTAGATCCTCACCTGGTCGATGAGCCTGCCGAAGCGTTTCAGGTCGAGCCGCCGCTGCCACTCGCCGAAGAGTTCGCGGGCGCGTTCCTCGAGGATGAAATCGAGCGTCATGTCCTCTTCGGTGACCTTCATGGCCTCTTCGTATTCGGGCTTTTCGTGGTTGACGGCGCGTTTGCGCAGCTGGGTTATGTCCTCGGCGGCACCCTTCAGGTCGCGGTTCTCCGTGCTCCGGATACGCGCCTCGGCACGGATCAGGTAAAGTTCGCCCAGCCGGATCACAGGGTAGCTGCGATCCGACAGCTCCGACATGTTGCCCGGCCGGGTGTGGTCGTAGAACTTGGTCATGCCGATGAACGTCCAGCGATCCTGCGGGATGCCGTCGGCGTCGAACATGTCGTTGCGGTCGAATACGGTGAAGGTCTTTTCCATGCGCTTGTGTTCCTCGACGGGCAGTACGTCGGGACAGAGGTAGAGCGCCGTGTCGATGTATTCGCGCCACTGGTTGAGCGGGAAGGCCGAACGGTCGTCGGCCGGGTCGTTGTAATACCATACCCATTGGTGCAGGTCGCTCCAGCGTTTGTCGGCGTCGCGGTCGAACAGATCCATGAAGTAGGTCGAGGGGATCGCCTGGCAGCCGCCGTAGCCCGTCCATTTGAGCATGGTCTGCACGCCCGGGAAACGGTCGATATACATGGCATACCACGACCAGTAGCCGTTGGCCTGGCGGAAGGCGTCGTCCTCGGTGAATTCCGTCGTCCAGATGAATTCGTTGTTGGTCTTGTCGTCGGCCCACAGGTCTTTGAGCGAGGGGCAGAGCTCCAGCCCGTAGTGGCCGATCACCTGCGATGCCATGTCTGCGGCCTCGTCCCACTGTTCGTTGTAAAGGTACATGCGTGCGAGCAGCGCCTTGGCTGCGGGCATGTCGATGCGCCCCGATTCCGTGGTGCGCGTGTCGGGGAAGAGCCCGATGGCCGTCTCGAGTGCGCCGATGATCTCTTCGTAGAACTTCGCGCGGGGCGAACGGCGGGCTTCGGTGCCCTCGGTCTCGTTGGTTGTCATCGGCAGGTAGCTGTCGCCCCACGTCTCGGTGACGATCCACAGGAACAGGGCCCGCATGACATACATCTCCGCTTTGAACTGGCTCTTTTCGTCTTCGTCGGCAAAGGGCGTCTGGTCGATCGTTTCGAAGAACAGGTTGATGTTGAACAGCGCCTTGTAGCAGTGGTTCCACAGCCATGCCACATTGCCGTTGGTGGCGTCGAGCCCGTAGTAGTCGCACAGGCCCACATCGCCCTGGTTCTTGCCGCGCAGGTAGATGTCCGTCCCCAGCTCGGTCATCAGCGGCCACTGTCCGTCGCCGCCGTAGAGGTTGTTGATCTTGGTGTAGCTCTGGTATACCAGCGCCTTGATGCCGTTTTCCTCCTTGAATATCTCGGTCGTCGACCCGTAGGTTTCTTCTTCGAGGAAGCTCTGGCATCCGGTCAGCCCTATCGTAAGTGCCGCCGCAAACAGGATGAATATCTTTTTCATGGTCTGGTTTTCGGATTTTAAGTTAGAACTGGACATTCGCGCCGAAGATATAGAACGACTCCCACCACGAGATGCCGCCCGTGTTCTGGAACTGGCTGTAACGCCACGGGGTGTTCATGGTCACATAGAAGCGCGTCTTCTTCACCACACGCCCCATCCATGCCCGGGGCAGGGTGTAGCCGAGCGTGATGTTGCGGATGTTCACGTAGCTGTTCTTGTAGTAGCCCGTGGCGTCGAGGTATTTGATCGACTGTCCTTCGACCGGGCGTGGATGTCGGTCGGAGGGTTTTTCGGGTGTCCAGTAGTCGATCTTGTAGGTGTTCCAGCGCCCGAGCTGGTTCGCCCATTCGCTCGTGCTGCGGCCGTCGTGGGCCAGCGAGCCGAACTCGCCGTATACGTCGACCGAAAAGTCGATGTTCTTCCACTCCGCATTGATCTGCAGGCCGCCGACCCAGTCGGGGCGTGTCGTGCCGAGGATCGTGCGGTCGTTGCCGTCGATCTTGCCGTTGCCGTCCAGGTCGGCGACCTTGACCTCGCCGGGTTTCTGTCCGTAGATCGCGGCCAGGTCGGCTTCGTTTTCCTGCCAGATGCCTACCTGTTTGTAATTATAGTGTACGCCGTTGACCGGATAGCCTACGAACAGGCCGTTGTTGATGTCTTCCTTCATCTTGGGATACTGCAGGCGTATGAGCTCCTCCTTGTTGCGGTAATACGAGAGGTTCACCCCCAGGTGGAAGTCCTTCGTTTCCACGGGGACGGTCGAGAGGCTTACCTCCCAGCCGCGGTTGCGGGTGTCGCCGATATTCGTCCACGCCCGGTTGAAGCCCGAAGTATAGGGCAGCACCTTGAGGTAGAGCAGGTCGTAGCTCTTCGAATCGTAATAGTCGATCGTACCGTGGATACGTCCCTTGAGGAACCCGAAGTCGAGGCCGATGTCGAGCATTTTGTTGCGCTCCCACTCCAGGTCGGGCGTCGGGCGGGTTTCGGGCTCCAGCCCCGGGCGGTGCAGCTCACCGCCGTTGAAATTGGCGTATTTGCCGTGCAGCGTACCTGCCGTGGCATAAGCCGCGATCGAGTAATTGCCCGTCATGCCGTACGAGGCGCGCAGCTTGAGGTTCGAAATCCACTCCACGTCATTGAGGAAGGGCTCTTCCG
>NZ_FR893506.1:7467-21097 GCF_000435435.1 Alistipes sp. CAG:29
GGGCTCTTCCGAAATGCGCCACGCGATGGCCCCCGAAGGGAAGAAAGCCCATTTATGCCCCGGCGAGAGCTGCGACGCACCGTCCTCGCGGAACGACGCGGTGACGATGTACCGGTCGTCGTAGGAGTATTGCACGCGCCCGACGACCGAAACCATCTGGCTGCGGACGAAGCCCGAGGACAGGCTTTTCGAATCGGTCAGGCGCCCCATGTTGTACCACAGGTAGGCGGGCGATTCCTGGTCTTTGCCCGACATCGAGGCATTGACCGTCTGGCGGTTCTGCATTTCATAGACGGCCGTCAGGTCGATATTGTGCCTGCCGAACTGGCGTTTGTAGCTGAGCACGTTGTTCCAGACCCAGTCGGCCTTGCGGTTGTTGTGCATGAAGGCCACGTTGCGCTCGTCGGTATACGATACCGAGCGGTTGTCGTAGTAATAGCCGCGCGACGAGAAGGCGGGGCTGTATGCGAAGTTGGTATTGAACGTGAGCCCCTTCGCCAGGTCGATCTGGGCGAAGAAGCGCAGGAAGAGTTTCCACTCCTCGGTCTTGTCCTTATATACGTCGTCGCTCTCGTTCATGTAGGGGTTCTTCACGAACGGGTCGCCGAAGGGGTAGACGTTGTAGCTGCCGTCCTCGTTGCGGGTCTGCGTGAGCGGGGACATGTGCAGGAACTGGTTGAACATGTCCGGCTTGTCGTTCTTGACGATGTAGTATGCGCGGCTCGAAAGTCCTACCTTGAGGAACGGCAGCACCTTGTGCGAGAGGTCTGCGGTCAGGTAAAAGTGGTCGTGCCCCGCGTTTTTGTAGCGGCTGTCTTCGTTCTTGTAGTTGAATGCGATTTTGTAGGCGCTTTTGTCCGTTGCCGCCGAAATGGTCAGCGAGTGGCTTGTCCACAGGCGTTTCTTGTTGAAATACTTTCCCATCCAGTCATTGTCGACCTTGCCCATGTTGGCCAGTTCGATCCCGAAAAACGCCTTTGCGTCGTCGGCTTCGCTGTGCCAGGTGCCTGCCGCGCGGCTCGCCTCGCGCTGAAATGCGATGTATTCGTCGGCGTCCATTACGTCGAGCGAACCCCGGTTGTTGACGCCTGCACCCACGAACCCGTCGTAGGTTACCGTCGTCTTGCCCTGTCTGGCCTGTTTGGTCGTAATCAGGATAACGCCGTTGGCGCCGCGGGCGCCGTAGATGGCCGTCGAGGACGCGTCTTTCAGCACGTCGATCGACTCGATGTCCCCGGGGTTGATCGAGGCCAGCGTTTCGTCGTAGGGAATGCCGTCGAGGACGATCAGCGGGTCGTTGCTGGCATTGCGCGAGCGGGTGCCGCGTATGCGGATCGAACCCCCGTCCATTCGGATCCCGGCGATGCCGGTCAACGCCGTGGTGATGTTGTAGGCCGGAATACGCTCGATACGGTCTGCCGAGATCGAGCTGACGGAACCTGTGATGTCCTTGCGTTTCATCGTGGTATAGCCCGTCACGACGACATCCTCCAGTCCGATCATGTCCTCCGACAGGACTACGTCCACCGAAGTGCGCCCGGCTCCCACCTTGACGGTCTGCGGCTGCATGCCGAGGAACGATATTTCCAGCAAGTCTCCGTCTTCCACCCCCTCGAGTGCGTAGTGTCCCGCGTTGTCGGTCAGCGTGCCGCGTGACGATCCTTTTATTACGACAGAAGCGCCCGCAACGGCTGCCCCGTGCGTGTCCTCGACGATGCCCGATACCGTACGCCGGATTTCCCCCCCCCTGTATTTGGGGGGTTGACAGTTGCTGTTGCGGAACTTTCCGCGGCCGCATTTGCCGCCGCCGGCAACATCAGGGCCGACAGCACCAGGACAAAACCGCCTCTCATAATGCCCGATAGCCTGTGCCGGGGTCGCCGGCCGGCATGGATGATTGGATAGAAATGTTGCATGGTTCAGTAGTTTAGGTTAGTGTAGTTTGGGTTGGTTGATTAATAGTTGAACATTTTTAATAATGTATGAACATTAACGCCTACTGCAAATTTATACATAGATTTTTAAAATACAACTTTTTTCAGCTCTTTTTTTATGATAATTTGTGAACATCCGCTGTATTTCCCATATTCGGAGGATTTCCGGTATCTCTGTGGATAGTACCTGTTTGCCTGCATGATTTTTGCCGGAGCCGAGTCTGCACGGTTCCGAAGCGATCCCCGATTCCCTGTGCCCGGGACTGCCGCCGTGCCGGTGTGTGCATCGTGCGGCCGTTGCGGGCTGTTTGTATGTACATGAAATCTTCTCGATGCGCGATGCTGCCGCCTGCCCGACGGATTGCTGCCCGCCCGCTTTCTGCCGTGTGCTGCCTGCCCGGCAGGTTACCGCCGCCTGCTTTCTGCCGCCTGTCCGGCAGGTTGACGCCACTTGCCGGATTGCGTGGCGTGCGGCGTTGTCTGGCATTTCTGGCATTGCGGTACCCGCATTGTTCCCGGCTCCTTCCGTTGCTCCCGGCTTTTTCGCGTTGTTCCCGGCCCCTCCCTCCCCGGGCGGGGACGCCCCGAAAAAGTAACGGCGCAGCCGTTGTCCGGATGCGCCGCCGATGGGGGATATGCCTGCCGCTATTCGGGGAGTTTCCCGGTTCCCCAGCGGGTGTTGGGCTCGGGCCCCAGCCATAGCTCGAGCAGGCCGCCGCGTGCGAATTCTTCGTGCGGGAACCAGAAGTTGTTGAGCACCCGGCCGTTGAGGCGTGCGCGTTGGATATAACAGTTCTTGTCCGAATTGCCGTAGGTGCGGATGACGAACCGGTCGGAACGGTCGGCCGGGTAATAACGCTTGTCGAGCTGGATCGACACCTCGTCGAAGACCGGCGAGGTGATCTCGTATACGGGGCGGGCAGCGGCCGTGCCCCGCGTACTGAACAACCCGATCGACATCAGTGCGCTCACGCCGCCCATTTGCCCTTGGTCTTCGTCGTGCCCGCCATACCCCCGGTCGGGCGTGATGGCCCCGTAAGCCTGTTCGTTCACCCGGCGAACCCAGTATTGCGTGAGCCAGGGTTTCCCGCCCCAGCTGAATACGTGTGCATTGGAGCATCCGGGCTGGTTGGCGTAGCTGACGTAGCCTTGTCCGTAGCCGAACACGAAATCCTGCGGTGCGGCCTGCTCGAATGCATAATTGAGCTTCTCGCAGAATTTGTCATAACCGCCCATGAGCGTTGCGAGGGCCGGTAGTTCGTGCGAAACGCCCCAGGTGGCCTGCCAGGCATTGGCCTCGATCCAGCCGGTGCCCCTGAGCGGATCGTCGTGCAGCCATTGGCCCTGTTCGTCCTTGGGGAAGAGCAACTGCTGGTCGGGGCGGTATAGCTTGCGCCATCCGTGGGATCGGTTGCCGAAGTAGGCGGCTTCATCCTCCAGCCCCAGACGCACGGCCATTTGTGCGAGCGCCCAATCCTGGAAGTTCGACTCGATCGTCATCCCGGCGTTTTTCGGCTGGTAGCCGTGTTCGAGGTAAAATTCCCCGATTCCCTGCATGCCGCCCGGCATATGGTTGCGTTGCATCGTCCGGAAAGCGTGCATCGGGTCGCATTTGCGCATCAGCCCTTTGTTATAGGCCGAGACGATGAGTGGCGTGGCCGGACATCCGGACATGATGTAGGTATACCCTCCGGCGCAGGGCCCCCGGGGAATCAGCCCGCCGTTGTCGGCATAGCGGATGAGCGAGGCCGACATTTCGTCGGGCATTTCGGGCCATCCCAGCCCCCACAGGACGTTGAGGTTCCACTGCGTGAGCCAGAAGGCGTCGGAATTATACATGTGATGCACGACGCGGCCTGCCGCATCGCGCGGGAGCGTGCGGGTCTTGACCCGGATGTCGCGCGTGAACGAACCTGCGCGCTGGCCGTCCGTCAGGTCGGGGTATTCGCCGTTCACGTCGTCGATCTTGTGGCGGCCCAGCAGGACATGCCACAGGTCGGTGTAGAATTTTGTCCGTTGTTGCTGCGTGCCGCCTTTTACCTCGATGCGTCCCAGCCATTCGTTCCATTCGTCCTGTGCCGCGCGGCGCACGGCGTCGAAGTCCCAGGTCGTGGCGTCATGCGTGAGGTTCTCCCGTGCATTTTCCGTACTGACGTACGATACGGCCGTGCGGACATGGATGCGATCGCCCGTACGGACGCCGTAATGTGCCGCGACGCCCGATGTGGGGGAGTCCAGGTAACTCAGCGCTTCGCGCGGGTGGCGCCTGGTGATTTCGGAGGAGCCTTCGAGCGAGTCGATCCCGGAATAACGGCGTGTGCCTGCCCATCCGTCGAGCCGGTCGAACGGCCGGTCGAAACGGACGACGAAGTAAACCCTGACGTTCTCGGGGCCGCCCCAGTGGCGGCCGTAGGTGTCGAAGCTGCCCTCGATTTCGTGCTCCCCGACCCGCCGCACGCGGGCGTTGCACATGGTCGTCGACGCCAGGTAACCGCCCAGGTTCAGGAGTATGCCGGCTTCGGCGTCGCGGGTGAAGGTCAGGCGGTAGAACCCCGTGCGGTCGGTGGCCGTCTGCTCGACCCAGATGCCGTAATCCTCCAGGAAGAGGCGGTGGTAACCCGGCTGGGCGATTTCGCCCTCGTGCCGGAAGTGCGATTTCCAGTGCCCTTCGCCGAGGGTGGGATCGACGTTGCCGGTCGTCGGCATGAGCGTAAGCCCGGCCAGCACCCAGTTGTGTATCTGCGGGAAGCCGAGCACCTCGGTCGAATTGTAGTTGTAGCCCCCGCCGTACTGGTTGCGGTTGCGGGTCAGCGGTGCGGCGCCGATCATGCCGAACGGCTGGTTGCCCGTGATGAAGAAGAAATAGCGCCCCTTGGTCGTTTCGATGAACGGGTTGACCTGCGAGACGAAGTCGCCTCCGGCCCCGGCGGGCGGGAATGCCTCGATCTCGGAGAGCCCGACATGGGAACCCACGGCGTCGTTGACCTCGAATTTCACCCATCTGACCCGTTTGGGCGCGAATTCCACGACCTTGGGCTCCCCGTTGTCCGGGATCCCGACTACTCCGATACGTGTACCGTCGCTGAAAAAGAGGTCGCCGCCTGCCGTATGCGCATCGCCCGTCGGCCGGTCGTAGAGGACGATGCGCGAGAGGGTGACCTCCTCGTCCCAGTCGAGCCGGATCCAAGGGTAGGGTAATTGCTGCCAGTAGGGCATCTGCGCTGCCGATACCCATTCGCCCGCATTGTCGAGGCGGATGTAGCCGTCGTTGACTTTCGAGGCATCGCCGTCGGCATTGAGCGACGACGATGCCGTGGCGCGGGCTTTCGGGGTGATATTGTAGGTGCCGCCGAGTGCCGGGAACGAGATTCCCGCCACGCAAAACAGGGTTAACAGCTCTTTTTTCATCGCGATGTGCTTACGTTAAGGTTCGTATTGCATGAATATACGAATAATATCGTCTCGCCGGTTCCTTTTCCGGCCCGCAGCCCGGGAATATACCCGTTATTTCATAAAAGCCTTCACGACCATGATCTCGCGCCCCGAGGTGTTGACGATCCGGTAGGAGCCTGCCGCCGCCGAAATTACCAGCGTTTCGGCATAGCTCAGGCGGAAGCGGCTGCCGCCCGCGGTTTCGACCTCGGCGCTTTCGCCTTCGACCAGGTTCAGGACATGGCATTTTCCCTGCGTTGCGACCTCCACCGAGGTGTTGAGCTTGTAACGGTGCACGTCGTAGGAGTGGTTGCGGTGCGTGGGCAGGTGCCACAGTTCCCAGTCCGCTCCCTTGTCGAGCAGCGCGGGGTGCGACACCAGTTCCCGTTTTACGGCCTCGCCCTTGCGGTCGAAACAGAGGTTCTCCATTGCGCGGCGGATGTTCAGCGGGCGCGGTTTCCCGTCGAGGTCGAGCGCCAGCCAGTCGTACATCTTGAATGTGAAGATGTAAGGCGTGGTGCTGATCTCCAGCACGAGGTTGTTGCGTCCCGAGCTGTGGAGCGTGCCCGGCGGTATGAGGAACAGGTCGTGCCGCGCCGACTGTTCGGCGTTGATGTAGCGCGGCACGTCGAGTTCCGTGCCTTTTTCGAAGCTTTCGGTCAGCGCCCGTTCGAACTTCGCAGGGTCGATATCCTCTTTGAACCCGAGGTATACGACCGACCCGGGTGCCGTGTCGAGGATATAGTAGGTCTCCTCCTGAGTCAGTACCTCGCCGAAATTCTTGCGGATATATTCCCGCTGCGGGTGGCACTGGATCGAAAGGTTGCCGCCGTCGAAGTTGTCGAGGTAGTCCATGCGGATCGGGAATTCGTCGCCGTATGCGTCGTAGCACGCGCTGCCGACGACCTGTTCGCCGCCCTGGAACATCACCATGTCGAACGACACTTCGAGCATCTTGCCGCCGCTGCCGAAGATCAGCCCGTTTTCCGGTACGATCAGCTCGAACGACCATGCGTAGTTGGGCACGTCGTGGGGCAGTGCGCCGATGTGTTCGCGGATCCATTGGCCTCCCCACGCCCCGGGTTCGAACCACGGCCGGACGCGGAATCCGTTTGCGGCGAGGTGCTCCAGGCCGCGGCGCAGGTCGGCGCCCTCGGCCCAGGTGATCTCCCCTTCGCGCTGCCCGTCGACGATGATGCCGATGCGGGGCAGCAGCTCCTTCTTGTGGCGGTTCAGTACGACCCAGTCGACGAAATAGAACCGCTTGTACATCTTTTTCGGGGGCTCGGGCTGCGTGGCCCCCAGGTTGGCGATGCTGCCCGCACGCGAGCGGAACTGGATCTCGTTTTTCGGGATGTCGATATAGACCAACTCGCCCTGCCAGCCGGCCAGCGCGGCGCCCGTTCCGATGAGTATGTTCATCTCCGCCTCGGGGTCGGGTGCGATCGCCCGCAGTTTTTCCCCGTCGAAGAACTCCTCCAGCCGCAGCGGGGTGCGGAAGCCGAAGATCGGGTCGTCGCCGCCCAGATAGGGGGCGACCAGGCGTTCGATCTCCTCCTGCGGCCGCAGGGCCGCGTCGACGCTCCACCACACGGGGCGGATGCCCAGCTGCGTGAGCGCACGGTTCAGCTCCTGCCGGAAGAGGTCGAAGCGTACGCCGACATAGCCGTCGACGACAACCTGCTTCTGTCCGGCCAGCCGCCGTGCCAGCGACGTGTAGTCGCAGAAAATCTTATCCGGCCCGAGGTCATGTGTCGGGTAGATGTCGTATTGGTTTTTTCCGGTTTCCGGTTTGCATACCGGAAGTGGGTTCTGTGTTGTTTTCCTTAAAAGAGACATGACTATTGTTTGGTTATATGAATAACGATGCTGCGCCGATCAGGGCGGCATGGTCGGGCCGGGCCGGGAGCCCTATCCTGATCCGGTGGCCGTCGGCTTCGAGCCGGCGTTCCATGGCGGGCCCGAACAGCGGGTAGGCCCGCGAGATATTCCCGCCGAGCACCAGCATGTCGGCGCGGAAGCGTTCCGCCACGGGGGCTGCGAATGCCGCCAGCCGCTCCCCGTATTCGTCGAACAGGCGCCGTGCCGCGGGGTCTTCCGCATGGCGTTCGGCAGCTTCGCGTGCGCCGCTTATCTCCTGCCCGGTCAGCTCCCGGTAGCGGCCGCATACCCAGCGGGTCGAGAAGGCCTCGTCGACGATGCCCCCTTCGAAAGGCAGGCAGTATACCCAGCCGTTGGCGGGCACCTCGTCGCCCGAGGTCACCAGCCTGCGGCCGGCCACGAAGCCCGACCCGACGCCCGTGCCGAGCGTCAGCGCCACTACGCGTTCGGCGTCGTCCGCGACCCCGCCGAGGCATTCGCCCAGCGCGAAGGCCGCCGCGTCGTTGACGTAGCGGAACTCCTCCGTGCCGCACTCCCGCAGCAGCGGGTAGAGCGTCGCCGCGACGTCGAGCCCGTAGATGCGCTCGAACTTCCGCACGCCCCGGATCAGCGAAATGCCCCGCTCGTAGTCGAACGGCCCGGGGAAGGCGAAGCCTGCGCACCGGATGCGTCCGATGCCCGATGCCGCGGCCGTGCGCCGGATGTTCGCGGCCCAGGCCCCGGCGATCGTGCGGGCCCCGGCTGCCGCGTCGACTTTGTCCGTGTGCGGTTCCCCGCACAGTTGCCCCGTGGCGAGGTCTACCACCGCCGAGCAGACATGGCTGCCGCCGATGTCCACGCCCAGGGCGTAGCGATTATGTGCCGATTGTGCCATGACGGTATATTTTTCGTAGTTATTTGTTCAGCCGGGTGTTGGGCTCCGCGGCGAGGTTCACCCGCAGCGTGCCGCCGCCGACCACTTCGGCGAAGGGAAGCTGTACGCTCTGCAAGGGTTTGCCGTCCAGTTCCAGCGAACCGATATAGTAATTCTCCGGCGTGTTGCCCGTCGTTTCGATCACGAACTCCTTGCCCGTGTAGTAATCGGGGTTGAGGCGGATCGTCACCTTGTCGAACAACGGGCTGCCGATCTGGAACGTCGGGTCGGGGGCGGTAAGCCCCTTCGCGTCGAAGAGCCCCATCGAGGCCATGACGTACCATGCCCCCAGCTGTCCCTGGTCTTCGTCCTGCCCGTAGCCGTAGCCGTGGATCTCCTCCGTGCCGTAGAATTCGTTGCAGATCGTGCGCATCCATTTCTGCGAGAGCCACGGTTTGCCCGAGAAGTTGAACAGCGCCGAGATGTGGAGGTTCGGTTGGTTGCCGTGGTTGTAATAGGCATGGACTCCCGCAAAGGCATTGATCGTCTTGCCGCCGCCGAAGACGCTCTCGCGTGAGATGAGGAACGTGCTGTCGAGGCGGTTGTTGAACTCCTCGCGGCCGACCATCTCGACCAGCCGGTCGATGTCGTGGGGCACGTAGTAGGTGTACTGCACGGCATTGCCCTCCTGGAATCCGGCCCATGCCGCATGGGGGTCGAAGTCGGCGATGAATTCACCGCTGCGATCCCGTGGCCGGATGTACTTGGTTTCGGGGTCGAAAAGCAGCTCCCACCCGCCCGAAAGCTTTTCGAGCTGCTCGTAATCGGCCTCATGGCCCAACTGGCGGGCCATCTGTGCGACGGCATAGGCGCTGAACGAGTATTCGAGCGTATGCGATGCCGCGAATCCCGAGCCGTCGGGCGTGGTCTGCATGCCCAGTTCGGGCAGGTAGGGCGAATAGCCCTGACTGACGAATTTTCCCACGTCCAGTTTGCCCGCGCCGGCCGGGCGGCCTTCGCTGCCCAGCTCGTTCTTGCGGGCGGCCTGGTAGCCCAGCGCCACGTCGAAGTTGCGGATGCCGCAGTTGTAGGCCGCGGCAATGGCGAGCCCCGTGAAGTTGGTGCCTACGCCCGAGACGTACTTGCTGCATGCGATGCCGTCGCCGAGCCATCCGGCGTCCTTGTAGACCAGCAGCTGGCTCGCCACCCAGTCGGCATAGTATTCGGGATAGGCGATGCTCCACAGCTGCGTGAGGTTCCAGTAGGCGCCCCAGATCGCATCGGTATTGTAATAGTCGTGCACCGGCCTGCCCGCACCGTCGAGGGCAATTTGTCCGACCGTGCCGTCGTTGGCCGGATAGGCCCCGTTCACGTCGTTGGCCAGGCCGCGTCCCAGCAGGGCGTGGAACAGCCCCGTGTAGAACTTCACGCGGTCATCGTGCAGGCCACCCTCGACGCGAAGCCGGCCCAGCGCCTCTTCCCACGTGTCGTTCGCCTCGCGGCGCACTCGGTCGAAATCTTTCCTGGCGGCCTCCTTTTCGAGGTTCAGCCGCGCGTTCTCCACCGACGTGTACGACAGGCCGATCTTCAGCCCCACCTGCTGACGCTCGCGGGTGTCGAAACGCAGGTAGAGCCCTGCTCCGGCGCCTGTGCGGCTGCGCTCCCCCGCGAAGGTTTGCTCGCCGCTGAACGCGCCCCAGGCCGCAGGCTCGGCGTCGAGTACGGCGCTGAAATACATTGTCACCGTGGCGCCTTTCTGGTAAATGTCGACATAGGCGGGCTCGGTCACCACCCAGCCCTCGATACGTCCGTCGTCGGTGTAGGTCACCGACGCGTCGCGCACCGGGCCGCTTTCGCCCATGCGCGTCCCGATGTTGAAGATCAGGTTCGCCTCCTCCGTTGCCGGGAAGGTATAGCGGTGGAACCCGACCCGTTCGGTGGCCGTCAGTTCGGCCTTGACGCCGTAATCCTTCAGCAGCACGGAGTAGTAGCCGGGGCGCGCCACCTCGTCCTTCTTGTCGAAGCGCGAACGGTAGCCCGCGTCGGGGTTGTCGAGCGGCCCGGGTACGGTCTGAAGTTCGCCGACCGTCGGAGCCACCACCACGCCGCCGACCTGGAACTCGTGGAGGTTGGCGAAGCCCTCGATCGAGGTGTGGCGTGAGTCGTAGCCCACGGCTTCCCAGCCGTTGGGATTCCCCAGGTGGCCGTCGGTCGTCGGAGCCAGTTTGGCCATGCCGAACGGTACGGCCGCCGGGGTGAAGAAGAACCACCGCGAATGTGCGGTGCCGATGCGCGGGTCGACGTAGTCCGTCAGCGGCTCCTGGGCCGTACATGCCGACAGACAGGCCGTCGCGGAGAAGAGGATCAGTTTGTGCAGGTGTTTTTTCATCGTTGATGTTTGCCGGCGGCCGTTGCGGCCGCCTTTGGGTTATATGGTTTTCTGTTTAATGTATATACATGAGGTGCGTGGCGTCCGTCTATTTCGCGGCGAACCTGCGCAGGGCAAGGGCGCAGCCTGCCAGGTAGAGCATGCAGGCCGAAATGACCAGCAGCGAACCGGTCTGGCTGCCCAGGAGGTCGGTCGTGAAGCCCATCAGGGGCGGGATGACGGCGCCGCCGCAGACCCCCGTGATCATCAGCCCCGAAATCTCGTTGGCTTTTTCCGGATGGCATTTCAGCGCCGTCGAGTAGATCACCGAGAAGATGCTCGAGCAGGCGAAGCCGATCGCTCCGATGAGCGCCAGCATTCCCACGGTGCCCTGCACGAAGTAGAGGACGGCCATGGCGGCGATGGCCGCGAAGATGTGGATGCGGAAATAACGCACGTCGTTCATGCGCACCAGCAGGATCGAACCGATCAGCGCACCGACCGTGCGGCAGACGAAGTAAACGCTCGACCCGAGTCCGGCCTGCTCGACGGGGTAACCGCCGCGTTCGATCAGCAGCTTGGGCGCCACGGTATTCATCCCCACGTCGACGCCGACGACAAAGACGATCCCGAGGAAGAGGAGGAGCACCGTGCGGTCTTTCAGCAGGGCGAACGTTGCACCGACGGGCGAGGCCTGCGGCGCTTCGGCCTCTTCGCGGATGGGGGTGCACATGAGCCATGCGGCCGAGAGCAGCGTGATGAGCGCGAAGATCGGGAAGAGGTATTGCCAGTTGCCCAGCGTGCCGGCGGCGAATGCGGCGATGAAGGGGCCGCAGAACGACGAGACCGCCTTGACGACCTGGCCTGCGGTCAGCGAACTGGTCAGCGCGTCCCCCTTGACCACGTTGGTGAGCAGCGGGTTGAGCGACACTTGGAGGATCGTATTGCCGATGCCCAGCAGCACGAATGCCGTCATGCACGTGGCAAGGTTGTAGTGTACGAACGGGATCAGCATACCGATGGCCGTGATGCCGTTGCTGATCTGTACCATGTTCTTGCGGCCGAGGCGGTTCATGGCGAGGGCCGCCGGAATCGAAAGCAGCAGGAACCAGATGAAAACCATCGAGGGGATGAATCCGGCGAGGGTCTCGCTGAGCCCGAAATCTTGCTGGACATAGCTGGTCGAGATACCGACCACGTCGCAGAAGCCCATGACGAAGAAACCGAACAGGACGGGCAGTAATTTGTGGAGTGACTTGTTCATTTGGGTTGTGGTGTTTGTCAGCCGTTGATGAATTCGATCGAGTAGGTGAAGCTGTCGGCGCGGTAATAGCCGATGTTATATTCCACCGGGGTGTCGTTTACGTCGAGCACGAAGCGTTTGCGGACGAGGATCGGCTCCCCTTCGTTGATGTCGAGCTTTTCGGCCAGCTCCGCGTTTGCGCTGCGGGCATATACCATCTCGCGCGAGGTCTTGACGACGATGCCGTAATTCTTCCGGAGGTTTTCGTAGAGCGGGAGCGCCATGTCCTCTTCTCCGGTCATCGGGATCGCGGGGTTGAAATAGGAGATGAAATAGACGAACGGTAGGTTCGGGCGTCCGCGCAGGCGCTCCAGGCACAGCAGCCTGGCTCCTTCCGGGGCGTTGAGAAACTCGGAAGCCTCGGCCGGCGGCGTCTTGCGGCTGATGTGTAGTTCGAAATTCTGCACGACCATGCCCTGGGCATGCATCTCCTGCGAAAAGCTCATCCAGTTGCGGGCGTTGCTCATCACGTTCTGGGGCGCCACGGTCGTCCCGTATCCTTTCTTGCGGATGAGCAGCCCTTCGAACACCAGCCGGTTGATGGCCTGCCGCAGGGTGTTGCGCGAGATGTTCAGTTCTTTGGATAGCTCCACCTCGTTGGGAAGCAGTTTGCCTTTGCGGTACTCTTCCTGCTGGATCATCTGTCGCAGCAGATCCTCGGCCTGCTGGTGCAGCGGTTTCGAAGAGTTCGGGTCGAGTTGTAATTTCATGTCGTTCGGGCTTTTGTGTTATCCCCGGATTATAGCCGTGCCGGGATCGGCGTATAGCATGGCGCGTAGGGCGGTTTGCTGCGGGCATCGGCGCAGGCCTTTCCCGGGGGGCTTTCCCCTGAGTCATTCCTGAGGGGAATCTTTACCCTGTTCGACCCGCTATGTTCACTTTTGTGTCTTGTATATGTTCTTATATTTATCAATATGTTCATGCAAATAAACGTAAAATATCCGAATTGTCAAAATCTATGTTCCCGATAATGTCGGTACAGGGCGGATATTTTTTTCAAAAGCCTCGTTCGTTGCCTGTCATTGTCCTGTATTACTGGTGATTGCGTTTTTTTTGCGGCCGATTGCCGTTTTTTTTGTCGCAGGCAGCGCCCGCCTGCGGGTTTGTCTGCACCTGTGTGGTGCCTCGCCTTGCCTGCGCCCGGTTGCTGTTGGAGGATAGAGGGGGCGTCTGTGGATGCGGGGGGATGGATTCCGATAAAAAAATAAGGATGGACTTGTGTCCATCCTTACCGGGGTTGTGGAGAATACCAGGGTCGAACTGGTGACCTCTTGCATGCCATGCAAGCGCTCTAGCCAACTGAGCTAATCCCCCGTTGTGGGTGCAAAGATAACGGAAATTTTTTTATTTCCAAATAGCGGCCGGAAAAAATCGACCGCAGGATTACCATTGCTGCCGTTCGGAGGGGGGGGTAGGGCGGGGCGTCCGGTATCGTTTTTTTGTCCGCCATGCGGATTATAAGGCTGTTTCCGCATTTTCGCAAGCATCTCCGCTGTCCGGGGGGCTTTCGTACCGGCAGGCGGGGGGCATACTGGAGGCCGCCGGGCAATCCTTCCTCCGGGGTGCCGTTTGTTTGTCCCGCCCCAAGGAAAAAGCCGGCGCTTCGAGCGCCGGCTTTCCCGTATGCCGGGATGCCTCCCGGATCAGTGTCATGCCTGTTAAGTTATTCGATTTCCCACGTGGCGCCCGAATGCAGCAGCTCGTCCACCGAGCGGATCTTGCTCTGTGCCTTGACCTCCTCGACCTGCCGGGCCACCTCGCGGTCGTAAACCGTGGCGTCCTCGACGGCGCGGATCACGCCCAGGGCAACGGGGTATTCGGGATATTTCATCGCCGCCAGCATCGAGTGCAGCGTCGTG
>NZ_FR893506.1:21119-47416 GCF_000435435.1 Alistipes sp. CAG:29
CGGGTCGCGCTCGGGGGCGTCGTGCGTCAGCACATCGTCCAGCGTGTAGCCGTCCTGGCCGACGGTCACGACCTTGAGCTTCATGTCCTCGAAGACGATTCCCTTCTCCATGTTGGCCCCGAACAGCATTTTCCCGCCGTGGCGCAGCGTGATCGTACGTTCGGCGCGCGTAGCCTTGTCGGCGGCGAATGCAGCGTGGGTCTTGTCGTTGAAAATCACGCAGTTTTGCAGTACTTCGATCACCGACATGCCTTTGTGCATCGCAGCGGCCACCATGCACTCCTTCGAAAGCTGCACCTCCATGTCGACCGAGCGGGCGAAGAACGTGCCTTTGGCGCCGATCACCAGTTCGCCGGGGTTGAACGGCTTTTCGACCGTGCCGTAGGGCGAGGTCTTGGTGATCTTGCCCAGCTTCGAGGTGGGGGAGTACTGCCCCTTGGTGAGGCCGTAGATCTCGTTGTTGAAGAGTATGACGTTCAGGTCGACATTGCGGCGGATGGCGTGTATGAAGTGGTTGCCGCCGATGGCCAGCGAGTCGCCGTCGCCCGTGGTGACCCAGACGCTGAGGCGCGGGTTGGCGACCTTGACACCCGTGGCCACGGCGTTGGCGCGGCCGTGCACCGAATGGAACCCGTAGGTCTTCATGTAATAGATGAACCGCGACGAGCAGCCGATGCCCGACACGAACGTGAAAAGGTTGTGCGGCGTGTCGGTCGCGTCGGCGATCTCGGGCAGCGCGCGCTGTACGGCGCTGAGGATGGCGTGGTCGCCGCATCCGGGGCACCAGCGTACCTCCTGGTCGCTTTTGAAATCCGCGGGGGTGTATTTGTATTCTGCCATGGCGTTATTTCAATAAGGATTCGAATTTTTGGCAAAGCTCTGCAACCGTGAAGGGCAGGCCCTCGCACTTGTTGTACTGTTCGTAGCGGAACTCCTGCAAACTTTGGCGCAGGTAGTTGGCGAACTGCCCTTCGTTCAGCTCGCAGACGACGATCTTGCGGAATTTCGAGAATATCTCGCGTACGCCGTGCGGCAGCGGGTTGATGTAGTTGAAATGGCACAGCGAAACGCGCTTGCCTTCGGCGCGCATCTGGTCGACGGCGTTTTGCAGGTGTCCGCGCGTACCTCCCCAGCCGACCACCAGTAGGTCGCCTTCCGGGGCGCCCCATACGGCCTGTGCCGGGATGTCGTCGATGGCTTTCGCCACCTTTTCGGCGCGGGTGCGTACCATTTTCTGGTGGTTCGACGGGTCGTGCGAGATACAACCCTTTACGCAGTCCTTTTCAAGGCCGCCGACACGGTGTTCCAGCCCCGCCTTGCCGGGGAATGCCCAGCCGCGGGCCAGGTTTTCGTTGCGCACGTAGGGCATGAAACCGCCTTCGGGGGCTTCGTCCACGATCGGCGGGGTGATGGCCGGGTAGTCCTTCATCGCGGGGATGCGCCACGGCTCCGAGCCGTTGGCGATGAACCCGTCGGTCAGCAGGATCACGGGGGTCATATGCTCCATGGCCAGGCGTCCGGCCTCGAATGCGTAGTGGAAGCAGTCGCTGGGCGACGATGCCGCCACGACGATCACGGGGCACTCGCCGTTGCGGCCGTAGAGCGCCTGCGCCAGATCGCTCTGCTCGGTCTTGGTCGGAAGTCCCGTCGAGGGGCCGCCGCGCTGTACGTCGACCACCACCAGCGGCAGTTCGGTCATCACGGCCAGTCCCAGCGCCTCGCTCTTGAGCGACAGGCCGGGACCCGAGGTGGTCGTCACGGCGAAGTTGCCTGCGAAGGCCGCGCCGATGGCGGTGCAGATGCCCGCGATTTCGTCTTCGGCCTGGACGGTCTTCACCCCGAGGTCTTTGCGCTTGGCCAGCTCTTCGAGGATTACGGTGGCCGGGGTGATCGGGTACGAGCCGCAGAAGAGCGGCAGCCCGGCCTTTTCGGCCGCGGCGCACAGACCCCATGCCGTGGCGACGTTACCGCTGATCGAGCGGTAGGTGCCTTTTTCGAGCGGTGCGGGCGCTACGGTGTAGGTGTTTGCGAACTGGTGCGTATTGGCTGCGTAGTCGTACCCCGCCCGGATGGCCAGCTTGTTGGCTTCGGCTATGGCGGGGTTCTTCTTTGCGAATTTGGTTTCGATATATTTGATTGCGTACGCTTCCGGCCTGTCGAACAGGTAGAAGCAGATGCCCAGTGCGAACATGTTTTTGCACTTGGTTACGGCCTTGTTGTCGAGGCCGGTCTCCCGGAGCACTTCGCGCGTCATCGAGGTGATGTCGGGAATGACGACGTTGTACTCGTCGAGTTGCAACTCGGCGATGGGGTCGAGCGTGGCGAAGCACGCCTTTTTGAGGTGGTCTTCGGTGATCGAATCGCCGTCGATGATGACCGTCGCACCCGGTTTGAGCCATTTGCGGTTGGCCTTGAGCGCTGCGGGGTTCATCGCCACCAGCACGTCGCAGTAGTCGCCGGGGTTGAGCTCCCGGTGGCTGCCGAAGTGAACCTGGAATCCAGATACGCCCGCCACGGTACCCTGTGGCGCGCGGATTTCGGCAGGGTAGTCGGGGAAGGTCGAGATCCCGTTCCCGAGCAGTGCCGAGGTGTCTGAGAAAAGCGTGCCCGTAAGCTGCATGCCGTCGCCCGAGTCGCCTGAAAAGCGGATCACGACATCCTGCAACTCCCGTACATTGGTTTTGTCCATGTCTTGTTTCGGATTAGTAGGGTTTTGAAAACAATATCACAAATATATAAATTTATTGTCAGATTGTTCACGGCGGATGACTTTTTTACGGCTCTAATCCGGCGGTTTTTTCTCTTTGTGCCTCCGTATTGCTGATAATCGCGCATTCAGAGGCTTGTTTCGCTGCTTGATCGTTACCGGATTTTGTAATTTTAATTGCGATTTGATAGTAGCGGCGTTATTAAAAAATTTTGCGAATGCTGCTTCCGGATTGTAAGTGCCGCTCCGGTTTTTTCGAGGTTATTCGCCTCCTGACGTTCTCTCTGCCGTTGCTTCCTCCGCTGTTTCTGCCGTTGTTCTTTCTGCTGTTTCGGCTGCTCCTGCGCTGTTCCCGTGCAGCTCCTGTGCCGGGCGCGCAACCCGGATTGGGGGCTATGCGAAAGGCCGCTGCAAGATTGCGTTGCAGCGGCCTCGTTGCTGTAACGTGCTTGTCGTTGCTGTAACGTGCTTGTTATGCCGCATCCGGCCGGGAAATCCTGCAGGGATAGTGCCCCGGAAAATCTTGCGGGGGGGGCCTGTGCTGCGTATTTTGCATGGGCGTCCGTGGTTCCCGCGTGGCTCGGTTGCCGGGACGGCAGGCTCGGACGTCTACCGGGTACGGTTTCGGACGTAGACGAGTTTCAGCTCTCCGTTTTCCGACGGACGCTCTTCGATTTCGACTATTTTCGAAAGGGATTTTACCAGCAGCGACAGTTTTTTGTACCCGTAATTGCGGGGGTCGAAATCCGGCATCTTCTTGGTGAGTACCCCGCCCACGATTCCGAGGAAGGCCCAGCCGCTGTCGTCGGCGGCGTCTTCGATCGTGTTTGCGAGCAGTGTCTTGAAATCGTCGTCGATCGGACGGATGATCGGCTGGGGCTGTGCCGTATCCGGAGCCGGGGCTACCTTTTTCTCCGCAGCGGCGGGTTCTGCGGGGGCTGCCTCCGCAGCAACGTGTTCCGCGACGGCTGCTTCCGGCATGTCTGTTTCGGGTGCATTGCGCCCCTGATGTTTTTTCGCGGTTTTTTTCGGCGTCGCAGCCTTTGCTGCCGGCACAGCTGCCGCTGTTTGTGCCGGTGCCGATACCGGAGCCGGGGCGGGTGCGGACTGCCCGAGTATCTCGACATAGATGAATTTGTCGCACGATTTGATGAACGGCTTGGGGGTCTTCTTCTCCCCGAAACCGAGTACTTCCCGTCCCGATTCGCGGATGCGGCTCGCCAGGCGGGTGTAGTCGCTGTCGCTCGACACGATGCAGAATCCGTTGACCGACTCTTTGTGCAGGATGTCCATCGCGTCGATTATCAGCGCCGAATCCGTCGCGTTCTTGCCTGTCGTGTAGGCGTATTGCTGGATCGGGGTGATCGAATTCTCGAGCAGCACGCTTTTCCATGCCGCGAATTTCGGGTCTGTGAAATCGCCGTAGATACGCTTGATTGTCGGCGTGCCGTAGTTGGCGATTTCGTCGAGTATGTCCTTGATTTTCCGGTGCGAGATGTTGTCGGCGTCGATCAGCACCGCGAATTTTTTATCGGATAGTTCCATGTCAGGCGGTTTTATTTTCCGAAAGATAGGAAATTTTTTCGGAATCAGGGTGCCGGTTCATCTTCTTTCGCGGCAGGTTCCCGGCTGCGGGTTCCGCCCTTCCCGCTTCAGCTGTGCCGTTTTTGCAGTACAATGTCCGGCAGCGGGTTTGCGGCGGACATCGGAGCGCTGCCGCCGGGACAGTTTCCCGGGAGAGACGTGCGCCCCGTCCGGGCCGCTACCGGATCGAGTTCATCCTGATGCTGGCCTTGACCAGCGCGATTGCCCTTATGCGGTTGAGCGCCACGTCCTTGTCTGCGTGGTGCGGGTTCTGGCTCACGAGTTTCACATACCCCTCGCGGTCGGATTTCTGAATGTATTTCACCGTCACGTACTCCTCGCCGTCGATGTCGATCGACAGCAGATACATGTCGCCCCAGAAGATGTCGTTGATGTCGCCCAGTTGTTTGTAAAGTACGATGTCGCCGCTTTTGAGCAGCGGGTACATCGAATCCCCTACGATATATATGGCGCCGTCGCATTTGGGCAGGTTGGGAATGTGGATGAAATTCACGGGTTTGGCCTGCGCCTGGTCGGCGAACAGCGGTACCAGCCCCGCCGTGCCCTCGATCGAGTAGAGAGGCACGCTCTGCAACGGCAGCGAATTGTCCGTGCGGTGCATGTAAGCTGTCAGGTCGGGTTCGGCGTTGAACATGTTGCCCTTGCCGTTTTCGAGCCATTCGGGATTTACGTTCAATTCCTGAACCAGAATGTTCCGGTTGCGTGCCGAGAGACCCGCCTTCCCGGTCTCGATCATCGAGAGGGCCGCCTTGCCGATGCCAAGCCGCTGTGCCAGTTGTTCTTGCGTCATCCCCAACTGTTTCCGTATCAGTTTTACCCGTTCGTTCATAGCTTTTAATCGGAAAATTTTATATTAAAAAATTGAATATTTTATTTGAAAATTCAATATTTGAACTTATCTTTGTCCTGCAAAGTTAAACAATTTATTTCTGCCTGCAAATTTATTTGCAAAAATCTTGCTAATTATCAACTATGTATTCGGTTTCATCTGAACTTTACCATGAGGCGGCGGCACGGTTGTCGGACGCCATCGACGGCGGGAACTATTTTTCGGGTTCGCTTGCGTTCCGCTTCGGCGATACGGACTGCCGCCTCACGGCGTCGGTCATCGTCTACCGCGGCCGCGTTTCGCTGCCCGAAGGGGTACGGCACCCCGTTACGGATCTCGTGCCCGTCTGGTGGGAATTCCACACCACGCAAGCCGGGGGCGAAGTGCTCAACGACTTCGATTTCTCCGAGCTGAAGCGCTACGTGTAGTCCGTCCCAACCGTTCCGGCCATCCCTCCGGGCCCGGCGCAGCCGCCGGAACGTCATTTTCTTCCGAACCTCCCGCCGCGGCGCCGCGCATAGGGTTCAAAAACCAAACCAATGTCTGTTAAAACCGACCCGGCCTCTGCGGAAATTCCTTCCGCAGAGGTTTTCGTACCTGCCGCCATCCTCGATCCCGATTTCCCCGGCCTTCGCGCCGCGCCCGTCCAGCCCGTTTCCAGCGTCCAGTTTGTCGCATCCGACCAGCCAGTTCCCACCGGATCTTCCGTTCCCAGTGACCAATCGGTTCCCTGCGATCAGTCCGTTCCCGGCGATATTTCCGTCGCACCCGACATTTCCGCTGTGCCCGGCCTTCGCGCCGCGCCCGGCCAGCCCCTTTCCTGCGTCCAGTCTGTACTCTCCGGTCAGCCCGTCGCGCCCGATATTTCCGCCGCGCCCGTCCGGCCTGCTTCTCCCGCCCAAGGTGCTATTGCCGGCCGGCCCGCCGTGCCCGGGTGCGGGGCGGTCTGCACGGATGGAGCCGGGTCGTCCGGGGCTCCCTCCTCTGCTGCGGGTGTGCCCCCTTCGTTCGGCACATTCGCGCTGGCGGTCTATCCCTTCCTCGAGCTGCAACCCTTCCACCGGGCGTATTACCGTGTGCTGGAGGCTTTTGCCGCCGGGCGCATCCGGCGTCTGATCGTCACCATGCCGCCCCAGCACGGCAAGCGCGTCGGCGCGACGACACTGCTTCCGGCCTACGTGCTGGGGCTCGATCCCGACCTGCGCGTTGCGATCGCCTCCTATTCCGGGGCGCTGGCTTCGAAATTCAACCGCCGCGTGCAACGTATCATCGAATCGCGCGAATATGCCGCGCTCTTTCCCGCCACGACCATCAAACAGGGGGCGAAGCCGCCCGGTTATATCCGTACGGCCGACGAAGTGGAGGTCATCGGCCGCCGCGGCGGGCTGCTCTCCGTCGGGCGCGAAGGGGCGCTCACGGGTAACCGAGTCGACTGCTTCATCCTCGACGACCTCTACAAGGATGCCCTCGAAGCCAATTCGCCCATCGTCCGCGCCAATTGCTGGGAGTGGTATACCTCGGTCGTGCGGACGCGCATGCACAACGCCTCGCGCGAACTGATCGTCTTCACACGCTGGCACGAAGAAGACCTTATCGGCACGCTCGCCGCGCGTGAACCCGTCGTCGAATTCACCCGCTGGGCGCAGCTCGACGGGCTGTCCCCCGACACATGGCTGCATCTGAATTTCGAGGCGCTGAAAACCTCGTCGCCTACCGAGGTCGACCCCCGTGTCCCTGGCGAGGCGTTGTGGGAAGGGCAGCAGGGGCGTGCGTTGCTCGAAGCCAAACGGCGGCTCGACCCGCTGCAATTCGAAAGTATGTACCAGGGGCATCCCTCGTCCCGCGAGGGTTTGCTCTACGGGCTGAACTTCGCCGAGTACGACCAGCTGCCGCACGAGATTGTCCGCCGCGCCAACTATACCGATACGGCCGATACGGGCGACGACTACCTCTGCTCGCTCTCGTATGCGGTCGATGCCGACGGGGTGGTCTACATCACCGATGCCGTCTATTCGCGTGAACCGATGGAGGTCACCGAACCGCTCGTGGCCGGGATGCTCCTGCGCTCCGATACGCGGCAGGCGGCCATCGAAAGCAATAACGGCGGCCGTGGTTTTGCACGCTCGGTGCAGGCTTTGGCACCCTCCGTGCGCATCGAATGGTTCCACCAGGGCGCCAACAAGGAGGCGCGTATCCTCTCCAATTCGGCCACGGCGCTGCACCTCGTGCGCTTTCCCCGGGGCTGGAACCTGCGCTGGCCGGAGCTATACGCCCACCTGACGACCTATCGCCGCCGGTTCCGCGCCAATCGCTGGCACGATGCCGCCGACGTGGTGACCGGTATCGTCGAGCGCGAAGCCCCCGGCCGCAACCGCGCCCGGGTGAGAGGTGTCCGGTTCCTGTAATTCCCGCTCCCCGGCGGCATGACGGGGCGCTGCATCCTCCGCCCGTGCCTTCCCGACGGTTCCGGCGCCGCCCGGCAGAGAATTAACAATTAATTCGTATGGGATATGGTGTGTTCCGTTTTGTTTTTCGTACCTTTGGTGCGGTTAATTAGGTTTGCACTAATCCACAACAAAATGAAAGCATTGAAAATCGGAAATTTGCTCGCTCCCGTCCCCATCGTGCAGGGCGGTATGGGCGTAGGCATATCGCTCGCAGGGCTGGCTTCGGCCGTTGCCGACCAGGGCGGCATCGGCGTCATTTCGTCGGCCGGCCTGGGAGTGATTTACAAAGACTATTCGAAAGATTACCGTACGGCCTCGATCTGGGGGCTGAAACAGGAACTGAAAAAGGCCCGCGAGGCCACGAAAGGCATCGTCGGCGTGAACGTCATGGTCGCCATGTCCAATTTCGCCGACATGGTCAGAACCGCCATCGCCGAGAAGGCGGACATCATCTTCTCGGGCGCCGGGCTGCCGCTCAACCTGCCGTCGTTCCTTACCGAAGGAGCCAAAACCAAACTGGCACCCATCGTATCGTCGGCGCGCGCCGCGAAACTGCTGTGCCAGAAATGGTTTGCAGAATATAAGTACATTCCCGACGCCATCGTGGTCGAAGGCCCCAAGGCGGGCGGCCACCTCGGCTATAAGGAGGAGCAGCTTGTCGACGAGCACTATGCGCTCGAGAGCATCGTCCCCGAAATCGTCGCCGAAGTACATGCGTTCGAGGCCGAGCACGGCTGCCATATCCCCGTCATCGCCGGCGGCGGTATCTATACCGGCGAGGATATCTACCGCATCATGTCGCTGGGCGCCGAGGGCGTGCAGATGGGCACCCGCTTCGTCACGACCGACGAGTGCGATGCCGACCCGGCCTTCAAGCAGAGCTACCTCGACGCCACGCAGCAGGATATCGAGATCATCAAGAGCCCCGTGGGCATGCCGGGGCGGGCCATCCACAGCTCGTTCCTCGACCGGGTGAAGGAGGGGTTGAAACGCCCCAAGAACTGCCCGTTCGACTGCATCAAGACGTGCGACGTGACGCACAGCCCTTACTGCATCATGCTGGCGCTCTACAACGCCTTCAAGGGAAAATTGCAGAACGGCTATGCCTTCTGCGGCGCCAACGCATGGCGGGCCGAAAAGATCCAGTCGGTGCGCGATCTGATGGCTTCGCTCAAAGCCGAGTACGACAATTTTTCGCTGAAGGGAAAACTCTTCGGCGTAAAATAATCCGGTCTCCGGAAAATCCGGGGATGCCCGGAGGAAAAAAGGCTCCCGACCTTTCGAGGTCGGGAGCCTTTGTGTTGTCCCGAACTGGCCGGATGCTGTCCCGGAATACCCGGGAGCGCTCCCGAATCGATCGTTGCCCTCCCGAAATAACCGCGGGCGGCCTCCCTGCGCAGTGCTGAGGCTTCCGGGCGGCTATTGCTTTTTCTCGAAATGCTGGTAGTCCTTCAGGCTTTTCCAGTGGCCGCCCCAGGTGAACCCGTGGCGCAGGAACTCCCGGCAGCAGGGGTCGTCCTCGGCGATCTTGTAGGGGAAATCCCGCTTCCGTTCGGCATATGGGGCAGCTTCCGCGGGGGCGACGACCGTGCGGCCGCCGTTCGTTTTGACATAAGGGTTGTAGAGCGGGTTGATGTCGACGGCCATGCCCCGGCTGTGGTTGGAGAGCACTCCGGTTCCCGCGATGAACCGGAAGTTGAATGCCGAAGAGTTGTTGGCCCGCATCGAAGGGCCGTCCTGTGCGTCGTATTCGTCGATCAGCACCATGCGTTCGATGGGGTAGGCCGCGTCGTAGAGCATCCGGAAGATTTCCAGCAGGTCGCCGCTTATGGCCTCGTTGCAGACCAGTTCGCCCAGCAGGGTTTCGCCTGCGAGGTTGCGGTGCAGCACCCGCAGGTAGCGGAGCTCCGAGCGGGGGACGGTGCAGTCCGGCTTGTAGGATTTGCCGTACATGCGCGCGAAGAGTGCGTCGCCGATCTCCGAACTGGCGAAACAGCGGTCGATGCCGTATTCCGCCACCGCTTCTTCCGAGACCTTTTCCCCGGCGCGCCATGCGCGAAGCCGCTCCGCATCGCCGTCGCCGGCGTATGCACTGCCGATCCCCGCCAGGAGCAGCACGAATGCCGCGAGCCGTTTCATCTTCCCGGCCGCATTACAGCTCTTCGAGCCGTGCCACGGGCGACACGTCGAGCGACGAGAAGTCGCCGTGCTGGTAGTGGTAGTAGCCTGCCATGGCGATCATCGCGGCGTTGTCGGTCGTGAACTTGAATTCCGGCAGGAACGTGCGCCAGCCGCGCTTGAGGCCCTGCTCGACGATGCCGTTGCGCAGTCCCGAGTTGGCCGATACGCCCCCGGCGATGGCGATGTCGCGGATGCCCGTGTCCTTCGACGCCCGTACCAGTTTGTCGAGCAGGATCTCCACGATCGTGCTCTGGAGCGACGCGCAGAGGTCGGCCTTGTTGCGCTCGATGAAATCGGGGTCGCCGGCCACGGCGTCGCGCAGCATATAGAGGAACGAGGTCTTGAGCCCCGAGAACGAATAGTCGTAGCCGTCGACATGGGGGTGTGCCAGGCGGAACGCCTTGGGGTTGCCCTCCTTTGCCAGGCGGTCGATCACCGGGCCGCCGGGGTAGGGCAGGCCCATGACTTTGGCGCATTTGTCGAACGCTTCGCCTGCGGCGTCGTCGATCGTCGTGCCGATGATCTCCATATCGAGCGGCGAATCCACGCGTACGATCTGCGTATGCCCGCCGCTGACCAGCAGGCAGAGGAACGGGAAGCCGGGATGGGGCAGTTCGCGGTCGGGCAGGTCGATGAAGTGCGAGAGGATATGCCCCTGCAGGTGGTTGACCTCGACCATCGGGATGTCGTGCGCCACCGAGAGCCCCTTGGCGAACGATACCCCGACGAGCAGCGAACCCAGCAGCCCGGGGCCGCGCGTGAAGGCGATGGCATCGATCTCCCCGACGGTGAGCCCGGCCTCTCGGAGTGCCGTGTCGACCACCGGTATGATGTTCTGCTGGTGCGCCCGCGAAGCCAGTTCGGGGATCACGCCGCCGTATTTAATGTGCACGGCCTGGGAGGCGATCACGTTCGACAGCAGCAGGTTGTTGCGGATCACGGCAGCCGACGTATCGTCGCACGAGGATTCGATGCCGAGAATTGTAATATCCATCCGGTTTTTCGTTTTTTTTAACTATTTTAGTTAAATTTGCAGGTTATAACGACCTATCAATGCGCAAAGGTATAAAAATATTGGGAAAGGTGTTCTCGGTAGCGGTTTTGTTGCTGATAATTCTGCCCATGGTGCTTTCGTTGCTGCTCGATATTCCCGCCGTGCAGAACTACGTGGTACAGAAAGCCGTGCGCATGGTATCCAGGAAGCTCGAAACCACCGTGAGCATCGACCGCGTGGACATCGGGCTTTTCAGCAAGGTCAAGGTCAAGGGTTTCTACGTCGAGGATTACCAGCGCGACACGCTGCTCTACGTCGGCAGCCTCGACGCCTACATCACGGGGCTGGGCATTTTCGGCGGCGGGGTGGTGTTCAGCCGCGGCGAGATCAGCGGGGCGAAGCTCTACCTGCGCGAGACCCCCGAGGGGGAGATGAACATCAAGCAGATCGTCAACCGCATCAGCGACCCCGACAAGCCCCGGAAGGGCAATTTCCGCCTGTCGCTGCGCAAGGCTTCCATCGAAGGCATGGATCTCTGCCTGGAGCGGCTCACGCGGCGCGACCCCGAATTCGGCATCGACTTCAGCCACATGCACCTCTACGGCATCTCGGCGCGTGTCGGCGACTTCACCATCGACGGGCAGTCGATCTACACCACCATCGAGGCCATGTCGGCCCGCGAGCGCAGCGGCTTCGTGCTCGACCGGTTCTCGGGACGTTTCTACCTCACGAACGGTGCGCTGGGCTTCGAGGATACCTCCGTCGTCACGCCCCGTTCGAACGTCGACATCCCCTACATTTCGCTCGTCGGCGATTCGTGGGCCGGCTACAAGGATTTCCTGGGCGAGGTGCGCATCGACGGCAAGCTGCGCAACAGCACCGTCTCCACGGACGACATCGCCTATTTCGCCCCGCGGCTCCGCGGGTGGCATACCGTTTTCAGCAATATCGACATCGAGGTCGCGGGCGTCGTCTCCGACTTCACGGGCAAGGTCAGGAGCCTACAGGTGGGCCAGGGGACGTGGTTCACGGCCGACGCCGCGATCAAGGGGCTGCCCGACATCCGCGCGACGCATTTCGACCTGACGATCCCGCGCCTGACCTCCACGGCCGAATCCATCGACGCCCTGGCTGCCGGCATCGGCGGCCGTGCGCTCTCCGACAAGCTGGTCGCGATCCTCGGGAATTCGGGCGACATCGACGTCAACGCCCGTTTCCGCGGGCTGCTCTCGTCGTTCGACATGCGGGTGGGTGCCAAGACCGACGTGGGCGGCATCGACTGTAACCTGCAGATGAGCCCCTTGCGCGACGGGCGCAGCAGCGTCAAGGGCGATGTGGCCGCGCGCAACCTCAGGCTGGGCGAACTGCTCGGCCGCCGCGACCTGCTGGGCAACGCCACGCTTACGGCCTTCGTCGATGGCGTCGTCGGGCGTGGTTTCACCGACGCCAATGTCGTGGGCAACGTCACGCAGCTGGGCTTCAACGGCTATGTCTACGATTCGCTGCGCCTCGACGGGCGGCTGCGCAACCGCGAGTTCGACGGCCGTATCACGGCACGCGACCCCAACCTCGATTTCGATTTCCTCGGCATGGTCGACTTCAACGACTCGGTGCCCCGTTACGACTTTACGATGGATCTGCGCCGTGCCGACCTGGCCCGGCTGCATGTCAACCGCCGCGACTCGGTCTCGGAACTTTCGGCGCATATCGTCGCCAAGGCCGGCGGCCGCTCGCTCGACGACCTGAACGGCCGCATCCGGGTTACCGACGTCCTCTACCGCTATAACGACAAGCAGCTCACGTCGAAGAGCATGACCGTCACGGGCGAGAACTCGGCCCGGAGCAAGTTGGTCGAACTGCGCTCGGACTTCGCCGACGCCACGTTCCGCAGCAAGACCAGCTACCGCGAGGTCTTCCGCTACCTGCGTGCGAGTGCCTGGAAATACCTGCCCCTGTTGCGGCACGGCGACGAGGAGTCGGTGCCCCGCGCATCGGGGGTGGCCGTCGCCAACGACTATTCGCTCCTCTCGGTCGACGTCCGCCATATCGACCCGATCGCAGATGCCATCTCACCCGGCCTGCAGGTCGCCGATGGCTCGTCGCTGCAATTGCTTTTCAACCCCGCGAGCGACCAGCTTTCGCTCAAGGCGACTTCGGAATATATCGAACGCAAACGTATGCTGGCCACGCGGCTCAACGTCAACGCTTCGAACCGGGGCGATTCGCTCACGGTCTATGCTTCGGCCGAAGACCTCTATGCGGGTATGCTCCACCTGCCGGGGCTTTCGCTCACGGGCGGTGCCAAGCAGGGGCGCGTGCAGCTTTCGGCAGGGTTCAACGATACGCTGCGCAAGGTATCCGGACTGGTGGGCGTCCGGGCTGACGTAGTCGACGAGCACGGGCCCAACGGCCGCATCGTCGACCTGCGCATCCTGCCGTCGCACATCACCCGCGGCTCGAAGACCTGGCAGATTTTCGCCCACAAGATACAAATCGACACGGCGCAGGTCGTGATCGACAAGTTCTTCGTGATGAACCGCGAGCAGGAATTGCTGCTGGACGGCATCGCATCGCGCAGCCGCGAGGATTCGGTGACGCTGCGCCTGCGCAATTTCGACCTCGCGCCCTTCACGCAGGTCATCGAACGCATGGGCTACGTCTTCGAGGGGCGCACCAACGGCTCCGCGACGATGAAATCAGCGCTCCATGCGGGCGAGATCACGGCCGACATCCTGCTCGACAGCCTTCAGGTCAACGACATACCCGCACCGCCGCTGCGCCTCACCTCGCGCTGGGATTTCCTGCGCAACCGTGCGGGGGTTACCGTCACCGACCGCCATAAGCGCGATACGCTGGTGCGGGGCTTCTACGCCCCGTCGCAGGTGCGCTACTATGCCCGTCTGGACGTCGACAGCCTCGACATGGGGCTGCTCGACCCGATCCTCACGGGCGTCATTTCCGATACCCGGGGGCACGCCTCCGCCGACCTGGTGCTCCAGGGGCAGCGCCGCGAGGCCGACCTCACGGGCGAAATCCGCGTCACGGGGCTGTCGACGTGCGTCGATTTCACACAGGTGCCCTACACCATGCCCCGGGCGGTGCTGAGCGTCAAGGGCAACCGCTTCCGGGCTTCGAACGTCCCGATATTCGACCCCGAGGGCAACGAGGGGCGCTTCGACATCGACCTGAGCCTGCAACACCTCTCGAACATCGCCTACGACGTACACGTCGCACCCCGGCAGATGATGGTGCTCAACACCACCCCGCAGGACAACGACTCTTTCTACGGCAAGGTCTACGCCACGGGTTCCGCCCGCATTTCGGGCGACAAGGGGCTCGTGAAGATGGATATCGCCGCCACGACCGACGACCGTTCGTCGTTCTTCATGCCGCTGTCCAGCAAGTCCAATATTTCGAGCGCCGACTTCGTGACCTTCAGGGAACCGGCCAGGGCCGATACCGTCGACAACCTCGCCCGCAAAAAAATGATGTTCGAACGCAAGCGGCAGCAGAAGTCCGACGCCGGCAGCCGGATGGATATCTCGCTGGCGCTGAACGTGCGGCCGGGCGTCGAGGTCGAACTCACCGTCTCGGGCAATACGCTCCGGGCGCGCGGCGACGGTACGCTCAACCTGCAGATCAACCCCCGTTCCAACGTCTTCGAGATGTACGGCGACTATACCATCACCGAGGGGAGCTTCCTCTTCTCGCTGCAGAACATCATCAACAAGAAGTTCGTCATCGAGGATGGCTCCACAATCCAGTGGACGGGCTCGCCGATGGATGCCATGCTCAACATCAACGCCATCTACAAGCTCAAGGCGTCGTTGCAGCCCCTGTTGCAGGGTACGTCCGACAACCTCGCGGCTGACCGTTCGGTGCCCGTGGAGTGCGTCATCCACCTCGGCGAGCGGCTTTCCAACCCGGCCGTCACCTTCGACGTGCATGTCCCCGGCACCGACCCCGAGACGCAGACCGTGATCGCCAATGCCCTCACCACGCCCGAGACGGTCGATACGCAGTTCGCCTACCTGTTGCTGTTCAACAGCTTCATGGGCGAGAACAGCTCGTCGTCGTCGAACATCGGCACCTCGGTCTCGGCCGCCACGGGTCTGGAATTCGTGTCGAACATGGTGAGCAACCTACTCTCGAATGACGACTACAACATCGTCATCCGCTACCGTCCCAAATCGGAACTGACCAGCGACGAAGTGGACTTCGGCCTTTCGAAGAGCCTGATCAACAACCGCCTGTTCGTCGAGGTCGAGGGCAACTACCTGATCGACAACAAGCAGGCTGTGAACAGTTCGATGTCCAACTTCATGGGCGAGGCGTACATCACCTACCTGATCGACCGTGCCGGGACGCTCAAGGCCAAGGCCTTCACGCAGACCATCGACCGTTTCGACGAGAACCAGGGTCTGCAGGAGACCGGCATCGGTATCTATTTCAAGGAGGATTTCAATAATTTCCGGGATCTGCGGCGGCGTATCAGGGAGCGCTTCACCAACAAGAAACGCAAGGCGCGGCGCGAAGCCCGGCGGCAGGCCGCCCGCGAGGAAAAGGAGCGGCTGCGGCAGCCGGCGGATACGCTTTCGGCCCTGCGGCCCGTTATGGATAAGAAGGACGAAAACAACTGAACGGCAGAAAAAGAACTCGAATCAAACAATAACAATTTTTCTTTAAACTATGATGACATTTTTGCAGGCCGCCGAGGCAGTGGCCACCAGTGAAGAAACCCGCATGGGACTTTGGAAACTGTTTTCGATGGGCGGCTGGCTGATGTGGCCGCTGCTGGCGCTGGGCGGCGTGACGATCTTCATCTTCGTCGAACGCTTCATGGCCATCCGCAAGGCGTCGGTGCTGGACATGAATTTCATGAACCGCATCCGCGACTACATTTCCGACGGCAAGATCCATACGGCCGTGAACCTGTGCAAGAAGACCGACACGCCGATCGCCCGCATGATCGAGAAGGGCATCGAGCGCATCGGCCGCCCGATGAGCGACGTGCAGACCGCCATCGAGAACGTCGCCAACCTCGAAGTCTCGAAGCTCGAAAACGGCCTTCCCTTTCTGGCGACGATCGCCGGCGGCGCCCCGATGATCGGTTTCCTCGGTACGGTGCTCGGTATGGTGCAGACCTTCATGGACATGGCAGCTGCGGGCGGCACGGTCGACCTGAGCCTGCTGGCCAGCGGCATGTACGTGGCGATGGTCACCACGGTCGGCGGTCTTATCGTCGGCATCCCGGCCTATTTCGGCTACAACTACCTCGTGGCACGCATCGAGAAGCTGGTCTTCCAGATGGAGGCCAACTCGATCGCCTTCATGGACATCCTGAATCAACCCGTTCAAAAATAACGCGCTATGGCAATCAAACACGGATCGAAAGTCGATAAATCCTTCTCGGCATCGTCGATGACCGACCTGATGTTCCTGCTGCTGCTGTTCCTGCTGATCGCTACGACGCTGATCAACCCCAATGCCCTGAAGCTGATGCTTCCCAAGAGCTCGAACCAGCTTAAGGACAAGGCGATGACCACGGTGTCGATTCAGGATACGGGGCACGGTAAGTACCGCTACTATGTCGAATTGCAGGACGTGGGTTCGGTCGAGGGCGTGGAACGGGCGCTCAAATCGCGCCTTGACGGGCAGAAAGACGCTACCGTGTCGCTTCATTGCGACAAATCGGTCGCCGTCGACGAAGTCGTCAAGGTGATGAACGTAGCCAAGGACAACAATTACAAACTCATTCTGGCGACCTCGCCGAATTAAAGGCCCTATGTACTATTACGACCCGAACGGCAAGTCGCCCCGCAGGTGGGCGGCGATCGCGGCGGCAGCCTATGTGCTGCTGATCGCCGCTTCGTTCGCATTGGTCTCGTTCGATTTCCGGAAGATCCACGACAAACCCGGCGATACGATCCTGGTCGATTTCACCGAACCGCCTGTCCCCGAGCGCCCCAAGCCGCCCGTGAAGGCGGCTACCGAGCCCCGCGTGCATGACAAGGCCGCCCCCGTGGAACAGACCGCGCAGGTGGCGGGCAAGGACGAGACGACGCAGACGCCCAACCCCAAAGCGCTGTTCAAGATGAACAAGGGCGGGGCCGACGAACCCGACAATGCGGGCAACCCCCGCGCGCCCCAGGGCGAGGACAAGGCGAGCGGCGACGGCCCGGGGCTGAACCCCGACGGGCTCGACCAGCTCGACCAGGGGCTCCAGGGACGCGGCCTTGTGGGCAACCTGCCCAAACCTTCGTATCCCGGTTCGAAGAGCGGGAAAGTCGTCATCCGCGTTACGGTGGACGCCAAGGGCAAGGTGACGGGCGCTTCCTACGAACCGAAAGGCTCGACGACCGATGCCGCCGAGCTTGTCGAGGCGGCGAAGAGCGCGGCGCTGAAGGCCCGCTTCACGGAGAGCCGCGCCACGCTGCAGGGCGGGACGATCACTTATGTTTTCCGTATGGAGTAATTTTTGAAACGAGCGTATACATGCGAACCTTATTACTGACAATCCTCGGGTGCCTGGCCTTCACGGCGGGACATGCCGGGGCGGCGGCGCAAAACCCGGCCCCGGAAACGGCCGGGGCGCAGCAGGACGCGAAGGCGCGGGGGGCGCACCTTCGCATGGAGGTCGCCGGCCACGATTTCGGCGACGTACCCCGCAAGGGCGGCGACCTGGTGCGGGAATTTACCTTTACCAACGACGGCACGGCGCCGCTCGTGGTGACGCGCGTCATCACGTCGTGCTCGTGCCTCAAGGCGTCGTTCCCCAAACGTCCCGTACCGCCCGGCGGACAGGGCGTGATCCGCATCACCTACGAACCCCACAAGAGCGAACCGGGCGTGTTCAACAAGGTGATCCAGGTCTATTCGAACTCCGTGGACGGACGCGATGTCATCACCGTGCAGGGCAATTCGATCGACACCCCGCCGCGCAAGATTAAGACCGGCAAAGTGAAAGTGAAATACAAATAATATGGACATCCTGTTTACCAACGCAACGATCCTGCCGATGACGGCGGCCGGGGACGAACCCAGAACCTTCACGGGGGCTGTGGGCGTCGCGGGCAACCGCATCGCGCTCGTCACTGCGTCCGGCTCCGAAGCCGACGCGTTCCGCACCTGCAGTCCCGGCGTGCGGGTCATCGACTGCACGGGCCGGCTCCTGATGCCGGGCCTTGTGAATACGCATTGCCATGCGGCCATGACGCTGCAACGCAGCTATGCCGACGACATCGCCCTGATGGAGTGGCTCAACGACTATATATGGCCTTTCGAGGCGCGCCAGACGGCCGACGACGTGGCGCTGGGCATGACGCTCGGCATCGTCGAGATGCTCCTGGGCGGCGTCACCTCGTTCGTGGACATGTATTACCACGAGAACCGCTGCGTGGAGGTCGCCCGGCGGCTGGGCATCCGCGCGATGCTGGGCTGCAACTATTTCGACAACAATGTCGACGAGGTGCTGCCCGAGGCGGAGAAGGCCGTTGCGCTGGCTGCTGACTGCGACCGCATACAGATTGCCCTCGCACCCCATTCGCCCTATACCGTGTCGCCCGAAAACCTGCGGCGCGGCAAGGAGCTGGCCCGCAAATGGGGGCTGCATTTCATGACCCATATCGCCGAGACGCGGGACGAGGTGCGCATCGTGCGCGAAAAATACGCCGCGACACCCGTCGAGCACCTCGATGCGCTGGGTATGCTCGATGACAAGACCATCGGCGCACACTGCATCCATGTCACCGACAGCGACATCCGCACGCTGGCCCAGCGGGGGGTGGCCGTGTCGCACAACCCGCAGAGCAACATGAAGATTTCGAGCGGCGTGGCTCCTGTCGAGAAGATGCGGGCCGCGGGTGCGCTGGTGACCATCGGCACCGACGGCACCTGCTCGAACAACGACCTCGACATGTTCGAGGAGCTGCGCACGGCGGCCTTCCTGCAAAAATCCGCCACGGGCGATCCCGTGGCGCTCCCGGCCTACGAGGCGCTGAAGCTGGCTACGGTCAACGGCGCCCGCGCCATGGGCTATGCGGAGGGTGAGCTGGGCGTCATCCGCCCTGGGGCGCTGGCCGACCTGATCGTCGTCGACCTGCAGAAACCCCACTTGCAGCCGATCCACGACCTGGTCTCGAACCTGGTCTATTGCGGCAAGGCGTCGGATGTCGACACGGTGGTGGTCGACGGCCGCATCGTGGTCGAAAACCGCCGTGTGGCCGGTGTCGACCTGCCGAAGCTGTACGCCGACGTCGCCGCGGCCGTGGAACGCATAACCGGGAGATAAGGGAATGCCGGGGAAAATTCGATTCGGTATGGTCGGCACCGGGTTCATCGCCGACTGGGTGCTGGCCGGGGCGCGGCAGGACGCGCGCTTCGAGGCCGTGGCGATCTGTTCGCGTTCGCAGGAGAGGGCCGACGCCTTCGCTGCGAAGCACGGCATCCCGCACACCTTCACCTCGCTCGGGCAGATGGCGGCAAGCCCGCTCGTCGACGCCGTTTACATCGCCACGCCCAATTTCCTGCACGCTTCGCAGAGCATCCTCTGCATGCGCCACGGCAAGCACGTGCTGTGCGAGAAGCCCCTGGCCTCCAATGCCCGCGAGGCGCGGCAGATGGTCGCTGTCGCCCGCGAATGCGGCGTCACGCTCATGGAGGCCATGATCTCGACGCTCAACCCCAATTTCCGCGTCGTGCAGGAGTACCTGCCCCGGCTCGGGACGATCCGCCGCTATTTCGCCAGCTTCTGCCAGTACTCCTCGCGCTACGACAAGTTCCGGCAGGGGATCGTGCTCAACGCCTTTAACCCCGAACTGTCGAACGGCGCCATGATGGACATCGGGGTCTATACCGTCTATCCGATGGTCGCGCTGTTCGGGCGTCCGCTGGAGGTCGAAGCGCAGGGCATCGTCCTCTCCTCGGGTGCCGACGGGCAGGGCGCCGTCAATTTCCGCTACGAGGGGATGAATGCCACGGTGCTCTACTCCAAGATCGCCAATTCGTCGCTTCCGTCCGAGATCCAGGGCGAGGAGGGCAACCTGTTGCTGGACGCCATCCACACCATCCGCGACGTGGCGTACCTTCCGCGCCCGGCGGCCGCTTCGGGGCGGGGCGACGCCCCCGTCCGCCACAGCGTCGGGCTCCCCCTGGAGAAGGATACCTATTATTATGAGGTCGCGGAGTTCATCGACCTCATCGAACAGGGACGGATAGAATCCACCGTCAACAGCCACGAAAACTCGCTCGTGACGATGGAGATCATCGACCAGGTGCGCCGCCAGCTGGGCGTGTCCTATCCCGCCGACAGGTTGCCGTAGAGGTGTAGCGCTTGTCCGTCCGGGAACCTTTCTCCCCGTCCGGCGGCCTCCTTTTCCGGCCGACCAACGCCGTTGCGCGTCCCAAGCCCGCCATTTGCGACCGACAAGCGTTGCAGCCCTGCCCGCAGCCTGCCTTTTGCGGCCGACCAACGCTGTTGCGCGCCCCAAGCCCGCCTTTTGCGGCCGACAAACACTGTTGCCCTGCCCGGAATGCGCCTTTCCCGGCCGACAAACTGCCTCAGACCGGGAGCGTTGCGGCCCGAAAGCCCGCCTCTTTGCCGGCAACCGCGGTTGCGCGACCCGGAGCCTGCCCTTTCCGTCCGGTAAGGGTTATCCCTGCCCGAGGATAAAACAGCACGGCCTGTCCCATGCGGGGACAGGCCGTGCTGTTTGTCATCTCCGGCGGGTTTTCGTCGGTGCGGAGGACGCACCCGCCGCTATTTTTTCCGCAGGTAAACCGTGGCCGTGCGCGAGGTGTTGTAGATGCGGATATGGGGCCGTTCGGTGTTGTCTCCGTCGCGTGCCGGGAACGAGAAATGCTCGGCGTCCATCGCCTGCCGCTGCTGCCCTCCGAAACGCCGCTCGTCGGTCGAGAGCACGGGCACATACTTGCCCGGCGCCTGCACGGGCAGTTCGTAGTCGGGGATCGAGGCCGTGGGGTGCCAGTTGAATACGAACAGCAGGTCGCCGTGCGAGAAAACCATCGTCTTGTTGCACTCGTCCATCGCGAGGTTCCAGGCATAACCGTCCGCGAGTACCTTGTAACGCTTCACCAGCTTTATCATCGCCTTGTCGAAATCCCCCAGCCACGAGTAGCGCAGGAACCCGTTCTTCGCCAGCGACCATTGCCGCCGGGCGTGGGCGTAGCTCCAGCCGTTGCCTTCGCGCGGGAAGTCGATCCACTCGGGGTGCCCGAACTCGTTGCCCATGAAGTTGAGGTAGGCCTGCCCGCCCGTCGAGATGGTCATCAGGCGGATCATCTTGTGCAGCGCCATGCCGCGGTCGATCACGATATTCTCCGACGCCTTGTCCATGTGGAAATACATCTCCTTGTCCATCAGCCGGAATGCCAGCGTCTTGTCGCCCACCAGCGCCTGGTCGTGCGATTCGGCATAGGCCACGGTTTTCACTTCGGGCAGGCGGTTGGTCATGACGTCCCACATTTCCCATATGTTCCACTCCTCGTCGGGCACCTCCTTCAGCTCCTTGATCCAGAAGTCGGGGATCGCCATCCCCAGCCGGTAGTCGAACCCGATGCCGCCGTCGGCGATGGGGATGCACATGCCCGGCATTCCGCTCACGTCCTCGGCGATGGTCACGGCCGCCGGCCGGAAGTCGTGCACCAGGCGGTTGGCGAGCGTCAGGTAGGTCAGCGCGTCGCGGTTGACCCCCTCGTCGAAGAAGCGTTCGCGGCAGTCGAAGTCGACATAGCCGTGGTGGTGGTAGATCATCGACGTCACGCCGTCGAAGCGGTAGCCGTCGAAATGGAACTCGTCGAGCCAGTACTTGACGTTCGACAGCAGGAAATGCTGTACCTCGTCCTTGCCGTAGTCGAAGAGCTTCGAGTCCCAGTAGGGCTGGTAGCCGGCCTTGCCGGGCAGCGAGTACAGATGGTCGGTGCCGTCCAGTTCGTCGATGCCTTCGTTGAGGTTGCGGACATAGTGGGCATGCACCAGATCCATGATGACCGCCAGCCCCAGCTCGTGGGCGCGGCGCACCAGCTCCTTCAGCTCCTCGGGCGTGCCGCAGCGCGATGCGGGTGCGAAGAAACTCGACACGTGGTAACCGAACGACCCGTAATAGGGGTGCTCGGCGATGGCCATGAGCTGCACGGCGTTGTAGCCGTCCTTTTTTATTATAGGTAGTATTTTCTCCGTGAATTCGCGGTAGGTGCCCACGCCCTCCTTCTCCTGCGCCATGCCCACATGGGCCTCGTAGATCAGCAGGCTGCCGTTCTTCGAGGCGTCGAACGCGTCGCCCCGCCAGTCGAACGGCTCCGGCGCCCAGAACTGGGCCGTGTAATTCTTCGTCGCCTCGTCCTGCACCACGCGCGTGGCATAGGCCGGGATGCGGTCTTTCCAGCCGTTGTCGCCGTGGACATGGAGCTTGTAGAGCGACCCGTGGCGGAGCCGGTCGCGGTACATCGCCTCCGGGAAGAAGGCGCTCCATACGCCGTGCGCGTCGCGCTGCATACGTATCTCGGTACGCTGCCAGTTGTTGAAATCGCCGAAGACGTAGACGTCGTGCGCGCCCGGCAGCCATTCGCGCAGCCACCATCCGTCGAGCAGCTCGTCCCGCTGCCAGCCGAAATAACGGTAGCCGTTGGCGTAGTCGACGATCGAGCCTGCCGCCTGCTCGATCGCGTTTATTTTGTCCGTATACCGTTCGTAGCGGCGGTTGAGCTCCTGCTCGGCGGGGAGCAGCCACTCGTCGCGTTCTACGATCGGGAGCCTGCGGGTCGTTTTTTCCATAGCGGTTTTCCTTTTATACAAATATATGAATTTTTTTTCTATCTTTGTCCAAGACTAAAAAACAGCACCTTATTAAAAAAAATTACTAAAACCAAAATCAACTTATGAAAGGACAACCCAAAGGACTGATCGCGGCGGCCCTTGCCAATATGGGCGAGCGTTTCGGTTTCTACATCATGATGGCTATCCTGACCTTGTTCATCTCCGCCAAGTTCGGCCTGAACGAAACGACCGCGGGGTATATCTATTCGGGATTCTATGCTTCGATTTACCTGTTGGCGCTCGTCGGCGGTATCATTGCCGACAAAACCCGCAACTACAAGGGAACCATCATGTGGGGGCTCGTGGTGATGTCGCTGGGCTACCTGATTATCGCCATCCCCACGCCGACGCCCGTGTCCAGCCTGCCGCTCTACCTGACGCTGACGTGCGTGGGCCTGCTGGTGATAGCCTTCGGCAACGGCCTTTTCAAGGGCAATCTCCAGGCGCTCGTGGGGCAGATGTACGACAACAAGGAGTTCAGCGCCAAGCGTGAGTCGGGTTTCCAGATTTTCTACATGTTCATTAACATCGGGGGCTTCTTCGCGCCGTTCGTCGCCATCGGCGTGCGCAACTGGTGGCTCAAGGTCAACAATTTCGACTATAACGCCAAGCTGCCCGAGTTGTGCCACGAATACCTTGCCAAGGGCGAGCATATGGCCGGCGAGGGGCTTGCCAACCTCACGTCGTACGCCAATTCGGCCTACCTCGACGGCACGCCCGTGTCGGCTGCCGGCCTGCACGATTTCTGCAACGGCTACCTCGATGTCTTCAACCGCGGTTTCCACTATGCGTTCATCGCGGCCATCGTGATGATGCTCGTGTCGCTGGTCATCTACCTGTCCAACAAACGGCGCTTCCCCGACCCGTCGAAGAAAGCCGCGGCCGGCGGTGTCAAGGCTTCGGCCGAGGAGATCACCATGTCGGCGCAGGAGATCCGCCAGCGCATCTACGCACTGTTCGCCGTGTTCGGCGTCGTGATCTTCTTCTGGGTTTCGTTCCACCAGAACGGCTATTCGCTGACCTATTTCGCACGTGACTACGTCAACCTCGACGTCATCAACATCAACCTGGGCTTCACGACCATCAAGGGCGCCGAGATTTTCCAGAGCGTCAACCCCTTCTTCGTCGTGACCCTCACGCCGCTGATCATGTGGTTCTTCGGTTGGCTGCGCAAACGCAACATCGAGGTTTCGACCCCGATGAAGATCGCCATCGGTATGGGTATCGCCGCCACGGCCTACCTCTTCCTGATGTTCTTCTCGTTCGCACTGCCCGACAAGGCCGCCCTCGCAGGCATGAAGGCCGACCAGGTGCAGTCGATCCTGGTGACCCCGTGGGTCATGGTGGGCCTCTATTTCATCCTTACCGTCGCTGAGCTCTTCATCTCGCCCCTCGGACTGGCATTTGTATCGAAGGTGGCGCCCCCGCACATGCAGGGCCTTATGCAGGGCTTCTGGCTGGCCGCTACGGCCGTGGGCAATGCGCTGCTGTTCGTCGGCGGATGGCTCTACATGCACACCCCGATGTGGGCTACATGGTGCGTCTTCGTCGCGGCCTGCGGCATGTCGATGCTCGTCATGCTCTCGATGGTTCGCTGGCTCGAACGGGTGACGAAATAACCTCGTGTTATATTCCTTTATGGCCGCTGCGGTTTGTCCGCAGCGGCTTTTTTTGTTTTTTCGCAAGGCGGGAGCGAGGGCGTGGGTGCCCGGTGCGGCTCTCGATGGTATGTGTTCCCTGCTGCGCCCGTGATCCGGCAGGTATGTCCTGCTGTGCATGCCCCGGCACCCGTAGTGCGCTGCCCCCCCCCGGTCTGTCTCGCCCGGCATGCGTTGCGGCAGTATGCCCGGCGTCTCCCCGGATACGATCCCTACCGGCCTGAACGGAGGCGGGACACCTCGCTCATTGTTCGTCTTTACTGCTTTGTTCGCCGTTCGGTGTGTTATTTGCTGATGAAACGGAAGAAAATAGAAAACTTTTTTGGTTTCATGAGTTTTCTTTCTATATTTGCCTCCGGATCCGAAATATTTGAATGCAATGACCCCTCCTCAGAAAGAACGCATTATCGACCAGGCCATGCATATGTTTGTCTCGCAGGGCATCAAGTCGGTACGAATGGACGACATCGCGCAGCAGCTCGGGGTGTCGAAACGGACGCTCTATGAGATGTTCGGCGACAAGGAAGGCCTGCTCTACCTGGCCATGGAACGCTATTCCGAACGTAACCGCCAGCGGTGGAACGAACTCACGGCCGATGCGCGCAACGTCCTCGAAGCCATGTTTATGGTGCTGGGCGAAGTGATGGACAACGCCGAGGTTTCGCGCCGCATGATGGACAACCTCAGGAAGTTTTATCCCGCCGTACACGACAAACTGATGCGCGAAGGGATGGTGAAAAACCGTACGAGTCTGCGTTCGATGCTCGAACAGGGGGTCGGGGACGGGCTGTTTGTCAATAATTTCAACATCGACCTCTCGATTTCGGTACTCTACTATACGGCTTCGGCTATCGTGACGCGCCGCGAGCTGATGCTGCCCGACGGGATGTCCGAGCGCGAGGCTTTCGTGCAGATCATCAGCAATTTTTTCCGCGGCATTTCGACTGCCAAGGGCCTGCAGCTGATCGACGACAACCTGAAACGGTACAAACTGTCGAAAACGGGAAATAAATTGAATTTGGATAGATGACTATGAAAAAACTGATTCTGACATTGTGCCTCGCGGCAACGGGTACGTTTGCTGCCGTGGCGCAGATGCGCCTCACGCTCGACCAGGCCCTCGACCTGGCGCTGAGCGAGAACCCTACCGTCAAGGTCGCCGAGATGGAGGTGCAGCGCTACGACTATGTGAAACGCCAGACATGGGGCGGCCTGCTGCCGCAGGTGTCGGTGACCGGGCAGGTCAACCACAGCTTCATCGTGCAGCAGATGTCCAAGGGCTTCTCGCTGGGCAACGACCCCTATACGACGCTCAGCGGGGCCGTGGATGCTTCGGTGCCGCTCTTCGCGCCGCAGGTTTACCGCATGATGAAGATGAACGACAAGCAGATGGCCACGGCCGTCGAAGCGGCGCGTTCGTCGCGCATCACGCTGACGGCCGAAGTCAAAAAGGCCTTCTACAACATCCTGCTTGCCGAGCAGTCGCTCGACGTGCTCCGCGAGTCGCAGGCCACCGTACAGCGTACGGTCGACGATACGCAGGTGCAGTACCAGAACGGCCTGACCTCGGAATACGATCTGCTGACGGCGCAGGTGCAGCTCAGCAACCTGAAACCCTCGATCCTCCAGACCGAAAACTCGATCCGCATCGCCAAGCTGATGCTCAAGATGTACCTTTCGATCCCCGAGCAGGTCGATATCGAGGTCGAAGGCGAGCTGGACGCCATGCGCGACAAGGTGCTCGCCGGAACCGAGGGGCTTACGACCGACACTTCGGACAACTCCGACCTGCGCACGCTCGAACTGCAGGAGGATTTGCTCCGCCTCCAGCTCAAGGCCGAGAATGCGAGCCGCCTGCCGACCATCGGGGCGTTCGGCAACTTCACCCTCACCGGGAACAACATGGGCTCGGTGTCGTTCGACCAGGCGACGATGGAAATGACGACGATCAAGGACGGCTATTTCTGGCAGAACCCGCTTTCCGCCGGCATCCGCGTCTCCGTGCCGCTCTTTTCGGGGCTGACGAAGATGAACCGCTCGCGC
>NZ_FR893506.1:47425-75378 GCF_000435435.1 Alistipes sp. CAG:29
CAAAGAGAAACCGCTCGCGCGAGATCAAGAACCAGATTTCGCAGATCGGCCTCCAGCGGACATACGCCCGGCAGCAGGTCGACGTGCAGGTTCGCTCGGCGCTGAACGACCTGCTGACGGCGCGCGAGACGATGTACGCCCAGGAGCTCACCGTCGAGCAGGCGCGCAAGGCCTACTCGATCTCCGACACCCGTTACCGTGCGGGGGCGGGTACGATCCTCGAGCTCAACAGCGCCCAGCTGGCGCAGACGCAGGCGCAGCTCAACTATTCGCAGGCGATCTTCGATTACCTGACGGCCAAGGCCGAGTACGACCGCATCGTCGGCAAGGAAAAATAGCGTGGAAATTGAAAAACAAAGATAGCATATGAAGAAAACAGCAGTTATATTGTTTGCCGCGGCCGCCCTCGCCGGCTGCAAAGGCAAAAACGGGGCAGGCGACGTGCAGCAGGACAACCGTGTGCTGACCAAAACCGAAACGGCGGAGTCCGCCACCGTGCAGCTTACCGAGGAGTTCACTTCGGAGATCGAGCCCTTCAGGGAGAACGACATCACTCCGGCGGCTTCGGGCGTGCACATCGACCGCATCCTGGTCGAGGTGGGCGACCCCGTGCACGAGGGGCAGCTCATCGTGACGCTCGACCCGACGCAGTACACCCAGCAGCTCGTGCAGCTGAAGACCGTCGAGGACGATTACAACCGCCTGTTGCCCGTCTATGAGGCCGGCGGTATCTCGGCGCAGCAGATCCAGCAGGCCAAGGCGCAGCTGGACGTGCAGCGCGAGGTGGTCGCCAACCTCAAGAAGAACATCGAGGTGCGTTCGCCCATCACAGGCGTGGTCACGGCGCGCAACTACGAGTCGGGCGACCTCTTCTCGGCGCAGCCCATCCTGCACATCATGCAGATCGACCCGCTGAAGGTCATCGCCAATATTTCCGAGCAGTATTTCCCCAACGTGAAGGTCGGGATGCCCGTCGAGCTGAAGGTGGACATCTTCCCCGACCAGACCTTTACGGGTACCGTGTCGCTGATCTATCCGGCGCTCGACCCCACGACCCGCACGTTCAAGGTCGAGGTGAAGGTGCCCAATGCCCGGCGCACGCTGCGCCCGGGTATGTACGCCCGCACGATCTTCAACATGGGGCATAAGGAGGGCGTCATGGTGCCCGACGTGGCCGTCCAGAAGCAGGTCGGCACTGCCGAGCGCTTCGTGTATGTCATCGAGGGCGATAGCGTTGCCCGTCGCCGCCGTGTGGACGTAGGCCGCCAGGTCGGCGACCGCGTGGACATTCTTTCGGGCGTCGGGGCGGACGAAGCCGTGGCCGTCACGGCCCTTTCGAAACTCTACGACGGTGCCAAAGTGGAAATCAAACAGGAATAAAACGCCCCGAAACATATGAAAATATACGAAAGCGCGGTTCGGAAACCGGTCTCCACGGTGCTCATGTTCGTCGGCGTGATGGTCTTCGGGCTCTTCTCGCTGATGAACCTCGCGGTAGACCAGTACCCCGAAATCGAAATCCCCCAGATATCGGTCATCACCTTCTATCCCGGTGCCAACGCTGCGGATATCGAGACCAACATCACGCGTATCCTGGAGGATAACCTCAATACGGTGAGCAACCTCAAGAAACTGACCTCCAAGTCGCAGGACAACGTGTCGATGATCATTGTCGAATTCGAGTACGGATCCGACCTGACCGAGGGCGCCAACGAGATCCGTGACGTGGTGAGCCGCAGCCAGTCGCAGTTGCCCGACGACATCGATTATCCTACGATCTTCAAGTTCTCGACCTCGATGATCCCCGTGATCATGCTTGCCGTGACGGCCGACGAGAGCTACCCGGCCCTGAAGAAGATCCTCGACGATAAATTCGTCAACGTCCTGAACCGTGTCGACGGCGTGGGTGCCGTGACGGTCATGGGCGCCCCCGAGCGCGAGGTGCAGGTCAATGTCGACCCGGCCAAGCTCGAAGCCTACAATCTGACCGTCGAGCAGCTGGGGCAGATCATCGCCGCCGAGAACGTCAACATCCCGAGCGGTACGATCGACATCGGCAACAACACGTTCAACATCAAGGCCGACGGCGAATTCAAGCTGAGTGACGAGATGCGCAAGGTCGTGGTTTCCAATGCCGGGGGGCGCACGGTGATGCTCTCCGACGTGGCCGAGATCCGCGACACGCTCGAAAAGGCCACGATGGACGAACGCGCCAACGGGCAGCGGAGCGTGCGCGTGATGATCCAGAAGCAGTCGGGTGCCAACACCGTGGACATCGTCCATGAGATTCAGAAGCGCCTGCCCGACATCCAGGCGAGCCTTCCGCGCGACGTGAAGATGGAGACGATCTTCGAGGGGTCGCAGGAAATCACCAATGCCATCGGGTCGCTCTCGGAAACGATCATGTACGCCTTTATCTTCGTGGTGCTGGTGGTGATGGCCTTCCTCGGGCGGTGGAGGGCGACGCTCATCATCTGTATGACGATCCCCGTGTCGCTGATCTGTTCGTTCATCTACCTCTTCGCCACGGGCTCGACGCTCAATATCATCTCGCTCTCGTCGCTCTCGATCGCCATCGGTATGGTCGTCGACGATGCCATTGTGGTGCTGGAGAACATCACGACGCACATCGAGCGGGGTTCGAATCCCAAGGAGGCCGCCATCTACGCCACCAACGAGGTGTGGCTGTCGGTCATTGCCACCACGCTCGTGGTCGTTGCCGTGTTCCTGCCGCTGACAATGGTGCCGGGCATGGCGGGTATCCTCTTCCGCGAGCTGGGCTGGATCGTGACCATCGTGGTCTGCGTTTCGACTACGGCAGCCATTTCGCTGACCCCGATGATGTCCGCCTACCTCTTGAAACTCGAGGGCGGCGTGCACGATTACAAGGGGCTGGGTGTCATATACAAACCCATCGACCGGGCGCTCGCATGGCTCGACGACGCCTATGCCCGCTCGCTGAACTGGGTGGTGCGCCACCGCCGTATCACGATCTTCTCGATGATGGGGCTTTTCCTGGTTTCGCTGGGGCTCGTCACGCAGGTGCCGACCGAATTCTTCCCGCCTTCGGATAACGGCTGGATCTCGGCCACGGTCAAACTGGAGCAGAACCTTTCGGTGGATTACACCGCGCGGATCGCCCGCCAGATCGACAGCATCATCTACAAGAACTATCCCGAGGTGACGCTCGTGTCGGCCTCGTCGGGCGCCAACTCGTCGGACGACGCGTTCGCCGCGATGCAGACCACCGGTTCGCACATCATCAACTACAACCTCAGCCTGCCCACCTCCGACAAGCGCGAGCGGTCGATCTACGTTATCTCCGACCTGCTGCGCAAGGAACTGGATCGCATCCCCGAGGTGCGGGAATATTCGGTGATGCCCGGCGGCGATAACGGCAGCATGAGCGGTTCGGCGACGGTCGACATCAAGGTTTTCGGCTACGACATGGACGTGACCAACGCCGTTGCCAACGACCTGAAGGAAAAACTGGGCGGCCTGGAGGGTACGCGAGACGTGCAGCTTTCGCGCGACGACCTGCGTCCCGAACTCAACGTGGTCTTCGACCGTGACCGCCTTGCCTATTACGGCATGAACAGCGCCACGGCGTCGCAGGCCGTGCGCAACCGCATCGACGGCCTCGTGGCCTCGAAATACCGCGAGGACGGCGACGAATATGACATCGTGGTGCGCTATGCCGAACCGTTCCGCATGTCGCTCGGGGACGTGGAGAACATCACGCTTTACAACGGGCAGGGGCGCCCCGTGAAACTCAAGGAGGTCGGCCGCGTGCAGGAGGAGTATGCCGCGCCGATGATCGAGCGCGAGAACCGCCAGCGTGTGATCACGGTCAAGTCGTCGCTCGGAGCCGGCGTCGCCCTGGGCGACGTGGTGGCCGAGGTCGATCAACTCATCGCCGGGTATCCCGTGCCCGACGGCGTCGACCTCGAAATCGGCGGTACGGTCGAAGACCAGGGCGACGCCTTCAGCGACCTGGGCGTGCTGTTCATCCTGATCGTCATCCTGGTCTACATCGTGATGGCCACGCAGTTCGAATCGCTGCTCTTCCCGTTCATCATCATGTTCACCATCCCGTTCGCCGCCACGGGCGTTTTCCTGGCTTTGTGGATGACCTCCACGCCCATGTCGCTCATCGCCCTGATCGGCGCCATCATGCTGGTGGGCATCGTGACCAAGAACGGTATCGTGATGGTCGACTACATGAACCTGCTGGTCGAGCGCGGCTCGGGTGTCTTCGACGCCGTGATCGCCGGCGGAAAGAGCCGTCTGCGCCCCGTGCTCATGACTTCGTTCACGACCATCCTGGGTATGCTGCCGCTGGCGATCGGCACGGGTGTCGGGTCGGAGACGTGGCAGCCCATGGGCATCGCCGTGATTGGCGGCCTCACGTTCTCGACCCTGCTGACGCTGTTCATCATCCCGGCGCTCTACTCGGTATTCGTCAACCGTTCGCAGCGCAAGGAGAAGGAAAAACTGGCACGCCTGGCAGCAGCACATCAGGCCAGCAGCCATTGAGGATCCTGAAAATGACGAGTGATGCGACGTCGCCTTCCGCTTCCGGCGATCGGGGGCAACACCTGCGATTCCGGGTTGTTGGGGAAGCCCGTCTCGTACGGGTTCCGCGACAATCCCTAAAGACGGCAGGGCGGCGGACGATTGTTCGATTTAATAGAACGTAAATTATGAAAGCAGTATTCTTATCATACAATCAGGCGCTCACCGACCGTGTGAACGCCATCCTCGACGAGCAGGGCATCCGCGGCTTTACGCGTTGGGCGCTGACCGAGGGGCGCGGGTCGTTCGACGGCGAACCCCATTACGGCACGCATGCCTGGCCGTCGATGAACGCTTCGCTCATGGCCATCGTCGACGACGAAAAGGTCGCGCCGCTGATGGAGGCTTTCCGGGAGATGGACGCCGCTACCAAGATGCAGGGCTCGCGTGCCTTCGTCTGGAATATCGAGCAGACATTCTGAGTTTTCCCGGGTTCCGGTACTTTGGATTTTCCCGGGCTCCGGGGTAAGGGTTCGGGTTTCCCGGTGTTTCCGGGTACGCCGGGCGGATGCGCCGGGACTTTCCGGAACGTTCCGGGAGTTTTCCCCGCTTGTCTTCTCCGGTTTTGCAGGCGGCCTGCGGCTTGGGGACGGTGGTGACAGCTCCGGACTTTGCTGCTGCCGTGCCGGTGCACCGCGGCAGATTCTTCGGCGTGCCCGTACGCAGTCGCCCTATTTTTACTATCTTTGCCTGCATGAAACTCACCTTTCTGGGAACGGGCACCTCGCAGGGCGTCCCTGTCATCGGGTGCCGCTGCAAGGTCTGCACCTCGGCCGACAGGCGTGACAACCGCCTGCGCACTTCGGCCATGGTCGAGGCATGCGGCGTGCGTATGGTCATCGACGCCGGCCCCGATTTCCGCTGCCAGATGCTCCGTACGGGCATCCGCCACCTCGACGCCATCCTCCTCACGCACGAACACAAAGATCATATCGGCGGGCTGGACGACGTGCGGGCTTTCAACTTTGTCGATTACCCGCCGCTGGTGCACAAGGTCGACATTTACGCCGCACCCCATACCCTCGGCGTCGTGCGCAAGGACTTCGACTATGCCTTCGCGCAGGATAAATACCGCGGCGTGCCCGAAATCGAGTTGCATGAGATCGACGTCACCCGGCCGTTCCGGGTCGGGGGACTGGAGGTCGTTCCCGTATCGGGACACCATTCCGACCGTTTCGCCGTTACGGGCTACCGTATCGGCAGGCTGGCCTACCTGACCGATTTCAAGACCATCGGGGATGCCGAGGTCGAAAAACTCCGGGGCGTGGAGGTGCTCGTCGTCAACGCGCTCCGCTTTACGGAGCATTATTCCCATTTCAACGTGGCCGAGGCCCTTGCGCTCATCGCCCGCGTCGCCCCGCGCGAGGCCTACCTCACGCACATGTCCCACGACATCGGCCTGCATGCCGTGACGGAGCCGACGCTCCCCCGCGGCGTACACATGGCCTACGATACGTTGCAGCTTGAAATAAACGATTGATATGAAAGATTTAAAAAATAAGGTCGTCATCGTGACGGGTGCTTCGTCGGGTATCGGCGAGGCGATGGCACGCGAGTTCGCCGCACAGGGCGCCCGCGTGGTGCTGGGCGCGCGAAGCGTGCAGAAATTACAGCTTATCGCGGGCGACATCCGCTCCCGGGGCGGGCAGGCCGCCTATTGCGGCGTCGACGTGACCGATGTCGGCGAGTGCCGCGAACTGATCGACACGGCCGTACGTGAGTTCGGGGGGATCGACGTGCTGGTTTGCAACGCCGGGCTTTCGATGCGCGCCATTTTCGACGACGTCGACTTGGAGGTGCTGCATCGCCTGATGGACGTCAATTTCTGGGGTACGGTCAACTGCTGCAAGTTCGCCCTGCCGTACCTCCAGCAGTCGCACGGTTCGATTGTCGGCATCTCGTCCGTCGCCGGGCTGCACGGGCTGCCGGGGCGCACGGGCTATTCGGCCTCGAAGTACGCCATGACGGGTTTCCTCGAAACGCTGCGCATCGAAAACCTTAAAAAGGGACTGCACGTGATGATCGCCTGCCCGGGTTTCACGGCATCCAACGTTCGCTTCTCGGCCCTTACGGCCGACGGCACGCAGCAGGGCGCAACCCCGCGCGACGAAGCGAAGATGATGACCCCCGAAGAGGTCGCCCGCATCGTCGCCCGCGGCATACTGAAGCGCAAACGCCTCTGTCTGATGGAGAACGAGGGGCGTGCCACGCATTTCGTCAAGAAGTTCGCCCCCGGCTTCCTCGACCGCATGTTCTACCTGGTGATGTCCCGGGAGCCCGATTCGCCGCTGAAATAACGTCGCCGCATCCGGCGGGGCGAGCCCCGGGGAGCGGTTTGAACCAAGGGAACTATGGCACAGGAAGAAAAACACTCCGAAGAAGAGGTCAGGCGCGTCTGCGCCGGGATCCGCCGTCAGGCCGCTTTGGAAAACGCCCGCTGGCAACTCAAGGCGGGGTATGGCGGCTTGGCTCTCATGTCCGTCGTGCTGGTCGTCGTCCTTTGCGGAGGCAACGGCTGGAGATGGTGGTGGCTCTTTTATTTCGTTGCGCCGGTCATGCTGGTCATCAACGGCCATCGCGTGGTGCGGGGTAAAAAATCGTGGTAAGTGGTAAAATAAAAGAAGGCGCTCGGTTATTTTGAGCGCCTCTTTTTTGGTCGTCGGTTCATCGTTCCTGCCTTTCCTGTTCCCCTTCCATTTGCCGTTCTTCCTTCCGGGCTGGCCGGGGTGGATTATTCCATCCGCCGTTTCCCCGATAGTAGTGTCCCGGGTTGCTGTCCTTCGCGCTGCCGGCTTCCGTACCGCTTCCGGTACCGCTGCTCCGGTGCTTCGCCGGCATTACCTATGCCGTCCGGTATGTCTTGCGCGTTGCGTACATGGCTTTTGTTGCCCGGATGCGATCCCGCTTGCCTGTCTGTTCTCTGGGTGCCGGGTGCCGGATGCCCGCCGCTTGCCTGTCTGCTCTCCGGGGGGGCGCCGCTTGCCGTAGTTTTTCGCTCGTGCTGGACGATGCGTTTTCCGCGCCGGCGAGCCCTGGGCTCCGGGGGAATACGATGTCGTTTTCCCCGGCACCGCAGCCTTTGCGCGCGGTTATTCCTTTTTCTTCGTCCCGCCGTCCTTGCCGTCTTCCTTCGAGGAGTCCTTGAACTCCTTGACGCCGCGTCCCAGGCCGCGCATCAGTTCGGGGATTTTCCTGCCGCCGAACAGGAGCAATACGACCAACAGGATAAGTATCAACTCGGTCGGGCCGAGGAACAGGGGGAGGATGAATAATGTCATGGTATGTTCGGGTCTTTGGTGTGTGCGTTTTCCGTCCGGGCTTTCCTGTCGTATTCCCGGAGACAGGGGCTGCCTTGCGGACAAATGTACTAAGAATTTCCGAAACCCCGCCTTCCGGGGTGAAAAAAGCGGGGTGCATCCGAAGCACCCCGCCCGAACTGTCTTTCGGGAATCCGTTATTTGAAGAATATCGACGAAATCTCCTTGTAGTTGTGTACGCGCTCGATGACGTCGGCGAACATGTCCGCCACCGACAGCACCGTGAACTTGTGCAGGTCTTTGTCGGGGTTGAGCGGAATGGTGTCGGTCACGATCACCTCCTGCAGCGCGCTGTCGTTGATACGCTCGTAGGCCGGGCCCGACAGCACGGGATGGGTGATGGCGGCGCGAACGCTCTTCGCCCCGCGCGACATGAGCATGTCGGCGGCCATGCAGATCGTGCCTGCCGTGTCGATCATGTCGTCCACGATCAGGATATTGCGGCCCTCGACCTCGCCGATGGCGGTCATCGTGCCCACGACGTTGGCTTTGGCTCGTTCCTTATGCGAAATGATGATCGGCGTGCCGAGCAGCTTGGCATAGGTGTTGGCACGCTTGGCGCCGCCCATGTCGGGCGCTGCGATCGACAGCTCTTCGATGTTGAGGCTCTTGATATAGGGGATGAAGATGCCGCTGGCATAGAGCGCATCGACCGGTACGTCGAAGAAACCCTGTATCTGGTCGGCATGCAAGTCCATCGTCATCACGCGGTCTACGCCTGCGGCCATCAGCAGGTTGGCTACCAGTTTCGCGCCGATCGGCACCCGGGGCCGGTCTTTCCGATCCTGTCGTGCCCAGCCGAAGTAGGGGATTACGGCCACGACCTTGTAGGCCGAAGCGCGGCGCGCGGCGTCGATCATCATCAACAGCTCCATCAGGTTATCCGAAGGCGGGAACGTCGACTGGATGATGAATACCGTACACCCGCGGATGGACTCGTTGAAGCAGGGCTGGAACTCGCCGTCGCTGAAACGCAGTACTTCCGATTGTCCGAGCGTCGTACCGAAACTCGCCGCGATTTTTTCGGCAAGGTATTCCGATCCGCGACCCGAGAAAATTTTGATTTTGTGGATAGCCATAGGTTACGAGGATTTTTGATGGTGCAAAGATAGCATAAGCCGTCGGAAAAACGAGCCCTGCGGGCAACCTTTTTTCAACAATCGGTTAAACATCGAGGCATTCGCCGATGAAGCCGAGGATCTCCTCGCGTCCCGTACCGCGTTCGCCCGACGAGACGAACATCGGCGGCAGTTCCTCCCATTGCTCGCCCAGCGTGGCCTTGTAACGCTCCACGCTTTTGGCGCACTGCGTCTTGGAGAGCTTGTCGGCCTTGGTGAAGACGATGCCGAACGGAATGCCGTTCATGCCCAGCATTTCGATGAAGCGCAGGTCGATCTTCTGGGGTTCGAGCCGGATGTCCACCAGCACGAACAGGAAGTGCATCTTCTCGCATTTGAGCACGTAGTCGGTGATGATCTTGGCGAAATCGCTGCGCATGGCCTTCGACGTACGGGCATAGCCGTAGCCCGGCAGGTCGACCAGGTACCACGCATTGTCGATCAGGAAGTGGTTGATGAGCCGTGTCTTGCCGGGTGTCCCCGAGACCTTTGCCAGCCCCTGCCGGCCGGTCAGCATGTTGATGAGCGACGACTTGCCGACGTTGCTGCGCCCGATGAAGGCGATGTCCTTCAGCGAATCCTTCGGAACTTGCGAGATGCGCTCCGAGCTGCACCTGAATTCGGCTTTGTGGATCTGCATGGTGTTGGAATTTTGTGCAAAGATAGCAATATTTCCGGATACGGCACGGGGAAGGCGCCCGCCGATCCCTTCTTGCCGCACCCCGGTTCGTTTACCCTCCCCGGGCTGCCCGTTATTTCCCCGGCTGCTTACCCCGTTCCCAGGCGAGCGTCACCCACAGCGGACAGTGATCCGATGCCGCGGCCGTATGGTCTACGGCGCTTTCCGCGACCGTGGCCGACGTGGGCAGCCCGCGGCCGAGGATGTAGTCGATGCGCACGGCCGGGTTGTCGGCCGGGAACGTCATCCGCGTGGTGTCGGAAAGTATCCGGAAGCCGCCGCCCAGCCCCGCGAGCACCGCCGCGGCATCCCCTGTGTTGAAATCCCCGGCCAGCAGCACCGGTTTGCGGCATGTGTCGGTGGCTTCGCGGATGATTGGCAGCGAGGCGTGCCGGTCTTCGGGCGTCAGCGAAAGGTGGGTGACGCATACCGTGTAGTCCGGGAATTCCGCCATGAGCAGTACCCGGGCCTCCTCGCGCCCCGGGAGCGGGATGCTGCGTACGGCGAACGGCTCGGTGCGCGACAGCAACCCGACGCCGTAGCTTCCGCCCGCGAAGCCGATGGCGCGGCCGAACGTGGCGTGCATACCCGTCATCCGCCCCAGTTCACCGGGGATGTAACGCCCGTCCACACGTAGCGTGGCGCTGTCCAGTTCCTGCAACGCCACCAGGTCGGGCGCTTCGCGCAGGATGACCCGGGCGATGCGGCCGATGTCCTGTATGTTGTCGATGCCGATGCCGTTGCGGATGTTGTAGGACATCAGTTTCAGGCGCTCCTGCCGCTGTGTGCATGCGGCAGCCAGGCCGCAGCAGACGGCCAGTAGGAGGGTGCGTAGGGGGTGTTTCATGCCGGACGGGGTTTTCCGCAAAGGTAATACATCCGCTGTTGAATGCCAAATAAATCCGGCTGATACCGGCTGTGTGTCATGCGGTTCCGTGGCAGGCTCCCTGTGCCGGGCCTCGTAAATTCCTTCCGGTTTGGTTTAACGGTGAATTTTTCGTACCTTTTAGCATCCGATTTGCAGCGACGGGTATACTTAACTTATCATGCTTATGAAAAATCTGTTTCCGATCGTGCTCGGCGCTGCGGCGCTGGCCTTTCTTCCCACCGAATCCCCGGCCTGCACGCGGGCCGTTTATCTCGGCCCCGAGGGTATGACCGTCACCGGGCGTACCATGGACTGGCGCGAGGATCCGCTCACCAACCTTTACATCTTTCCGCGCGGTACGGCGCGGCGCGGCGCGAACACAGACAACACGGTGTTCTGGACATCGAAATACGGCACCCTGTCGGCCGCCGGCTACGACATCGGCATCACCGACGGCATGAACGAGGCCGGGCTGGTCGCCAACCTGCTGTTCCTGCCCGAATCGGTCTACGAACGCCCGGGCGATACGCGCCCGGTCATGGGACTGAGCATCTGGACGCAGTATGTGCTGGATAATTTCGCTACGGTCGACGAAGCCGTTGCGGAGCTTTCGAAGGAGAAGTTTCGCATCGACGCCCCCGACCTCCCGAACGGTGTCAAGTCGCGCCTGCACCTGGCCATCTCCGACGCCTCGGGCGACAGCGCCATCTTCGAGTATGTCGACGGCCGCCTGTCGGTGCACCACGGCCGTGAGTACCAGGTGATGACCAATTCGCCGTTCTACGACCGGCAGCTCGCAATCCTCGATTACTGGCAGCAGATCGGCGGGCTGACGATGCTTCCCGGCACCAACCGCGCCCCCGACCGCTTCGTGCGTGCGTCGTTCTATATCAACGCCGTCGTCAAAAGCGCCGATCCGAAAGTCGCCGTGCCGGCCGTGATGTCCGTAATGCGCAACGTCTCGGTGCCCTACGGCATCTCGACCCCCGATAAGCCCCATATCGCGTCGACGCGCTGGCGCACGGTCTGCGACCAGAAGAACCGGGTCTACTATTTCGAGCCTACGCTGGCCATGGAAACCTTCTGGGTCGACCTTTCGAAGATCGACTTCGGCCAGGGAACGCCCGAACGTGTCCTGAAACTCGTCGGCGGCCGAACCTTCACAGGCGATGCCACGGCCGAATTCCGCAGGAGCGACAAGCCGTTCGTTTTCTTGTTCGGAGTGTGAAATAAGCTCATTGCCAAGGGCGAATAAATACCTATAATCGTAGTTATGTCCCGGTTTTGTTTTTCCTTGTTATCCCTACTGCTTGTCGGCTGCGGCCGGCAAGCGGTATCTTTGTCCGCCGGGCAATTCGATGCTGCCGCACCGGGCGATTCGCTGTATGCGGTTCGTATTCCCGTCGGCACGGAGTATATGGGCGAATATCCGGTTCAAGTCGCCGGGGATCGTATTGTGATGCATAATCTTGGGGTGTCCGAGAAGAAATTTTCCGTCTATCGGTTTTCGGGCGACTCCCTGAAAAAAGAGGGCGAGTTCCTCGGTTACGGGCGGGGGCCGTACGAAATGATGATCGCCCGGGTTGCGTTCGACCCCGATACACGGAGCCTCACGATGCTGGCGGATTATAACCGGGAGAACCGCTTTTGCCGGGTTTCGCTCGATCCTCCTGAAAATCTTTACGATGTCTCGACCTGGGAGTACCGGCAGTTGTCGTTTATCGGTGACTGTTCATTGGGCGAACCCTGTCTGATCGACCGCTCGTCCTATCTGACGATGGGACACCATACGGACTCGCTCAATATGTTCTCGCTCCTCGATATTGACGGCGGGCGGGTCGTCCCGCTCGATTTTTCCTATCCGGCCCTGCCCCTCGGGTTATCCCCGATGGTGCAGGAGGTCGTCTGGACAGGACGCATCCGCAAACATCCGCGCAAAAACCGCTTCGTTTACAATGCGCAGGATTTCAAGTACCTTTTTATTTTCGAACTGGAGGAGGGCAACCATATCCGGATCATCCGCTATTTGTATGACAAACTGCCGCAGGTGCATGCTACCCGCGAACAAGGACACCCTTATGCCTTCGATGATGCTTGCGAGGACGGATGCAACAGCATAGCGGTGGACGACGACCATATTTATATCGGATATTCGCAGACGACCTATGGGCAGATCCGCGATGCCGCCAGGGCCCGCAAATCGTTGTCGACGTTCGATCCCCGCCGGATCAATGTCTATGACTGGGACGGTAACTTCATCCGCAGATTGGTATTGGATATGCCTGTCGGGCCGATGGTGGTTGTCGGCGACCGGCTCGTCGCCGCATCCGTCAATCCCGAGACAGCCGAAGAGATCATCGTCAGCTATCCTCTGCATTGATCTGCGATCGCAGGTATGGCCATGCGCCGCTTCTTCGTCAGAGTCCGGCTCTTGCCGTATATTTCTCTTTTCGCCGCGGCCGTCGTCCGCATCATGGCAAATGACGGGTGGTGTGAAATCCGTATGGAATTTTTCCTATCTTTGCGGCGATATAAATCTCCGCAATGGAAAATTACTCTCATTTTATCATTACCCGGTTCAACCTGAACCTTTATGCGCAGGACAAACACGACCTGCCCACCCGTACGGATCGGTGGCTCGAACACCGGTTCGAGGTCTTCGAGCGCTATTGCCTGCCGTCCGTGGCAGCGCAGACGAGCGGGAACTTCACCTGGCTATGTCTTTTCGATGCCGCGACGCCCGAGCCCTACCGCAGCCGTATCGAAGGCTATAAGGCCCGGTGCCCGCAGTTCGAAGCCGTCTATTATACGGCTGCACAGGCGGCGAACCTGACGGAAAATCTCCGCACGACGATTACAGCGTACGTGTCGTGCGACCGGAAGGGGAGAAAATCCCCCCCCCGAAGCTGCTGATCACCACTAACTTGGATAACGACGACGCCTTTTCGTCCGATGTCGTCGAACTGTTGCAACGCGAGCTGCGTCCCGCTCCCGGCAAACGGATTTACAGCCTGCTGTACGGTTACCAGTATTTCACCGACCGCCGCTTCGCGCTCAAGATGCGCTATACGAACAATCACTTCCTGACCCTCGCCGAGCCGTTCGATGCGCATACCGAAACCATCATTTCCTACCGCCATACCAAGGCCATCCGGCAATTGCCGACCACCTATCTCTCCACCGCCCGGGGCAAATGGCTCGAAATCGTGCACGAGGATAACGTCAGCAACGATTTCCGCATCAACATCAAAGTCTGGTATATTCCCCTGCTCTACGGACGGTCGTTCGCCGATTTCGGTTTGGGCGGATTCCGCCTCTCCTGCGCCCGGCAGTGGGCGGCCACGCTGCTCGTGGTTCCGGCACGCTTTTTTGCCACGGCGGTACGGCGTTTGCGCCGCAAGTGGTCGAAATAACCCTTTCCCGGCCTGAAAAAACGGCGATGCTTCCGCAAACCACCGGAGGCATCGCCCTGTATTCGACGCGCTATGGCGCCGCAGCCTTACCGCAGCCTCGGGTATTTGTTGTTGAAGCGGAACCCGACGCCCAGCATCAGGTAGTTCGGGGTTTGGAAATCCTTGAGGCAGTAGCCCACATGCACGAACGTATTGCGTGTGACACCGACCTTGAGCGTCAGCATCTGGTAAAACGACTTGAGGTCTCCGCCCTTGTGCAGTACGTTGAACCCCAGTCCGAAGCCGACCGTGAAATAGGGCATCACGAACTCCGCGCGTCCCGAAATTCCCAGTGCGATCTGCTTGTCGAACGAGGGGGTATGGAACTGGTACCCGGGGTCGCCCCCGTCGTAGCCTACGATATAGTCTTCGGTGTAGACGTTGGCGCTGCCGTCGTACACGCCGTCCACTGACAGGCCCGCGCGGAACTTGTACCCGAAATTATACATCGTCGCGAAGTTGAACCCCGCCACGCCGTAAGCATCGGGCGCGGCGTATTGCTTGTCGCCGACCGCCACTCCCTTGCGGCGCCACGAGCCGAACAGCACCAGATCGTAGCTCAGGTGGCGGGGAAAGGGTTCCGCGAGCAGCCGTGCCCGTGGCCGCGAGAGCGGGTTGTCGACCCTTCCGAAACTGTATACGAGCCCGAGTTTCATGCCGATCGAGTTGAGTCCCGCGTTGGGGAATTTGGTGTTGCCGTTCGAAAAGTGGGTCATCGAAAGGCCCGTGGTGAGTTCCAACCGCTGCGTGAGCAGCCAGTTGAGGTAGAAATCGACGTTGAGGTAGGCGTTGACCCTCGACCCCATCATGATGTTGGCGCGGTTGTAGTTCGTGTCGTAGGGTTTCCATCCGAACGACAGGCCGAAATTCCACTCGTAGTTGAACGATACCAGCGGGCTGATGCGTGCGATGCGCGCGCCCTGGAAGAGGTAGACGGCAACCGGGTTGCCCAGCTCCCCGCGGTTGCCGAAGCTGTAATAGGAGACCCCAATTCCCTGGTATACGCCGCCGTAGATACAGTCGGGGCGCGACCCGGGGCGGAAGCGGAACGAATAACGCAGGTGGGCGGCCAGCGAGCGCTGGATCGGCTCGCCTGCCATGTTGGCTCCGGCCAGAAAGATGTTCGTCGGGGGAATGTACTCCGGGCGGAACTCCGCGCCGATGCTGTGGACGAGCCTCCGCCTCCGGCCTGTCGTGTCCGCGGAGAAGGAGGACAATAGCGGGGTAGCGGCTGGGGCTTGTTTCTTCGTCTGATCCAGGGCGGCCCGGTATCCGGCGGCATAGCCGTTACGGTAGCCCGTATCGTAGCCCGTCCGGTAGGCGGATGCGCGGCGGCGTGCCGCTCCCCGGGACACGGTGCCGGCCTCAGCCCCGCCTGCCCTGCCTGTCGTATCCGGCGCCGCACCGCGGGACGTGCCTCCCCCGGCGTTCCCGGCGTCCTCTGTGCGCTTTGCGCGCCCGGCGTTTCCGACATCCCCGACGTTCACGGCATTCCGGTAGGCCGGTATGTTTTGCCCCGGGGCGCCGCCCGCCCGGGCGGGTACGGGCTCCGCGGCGGTCGCCTCCGCCGACAAGAAGAGCAGGCACCCCGCAAAGAGCCCTGCCGTCCTCCGTATGATATGTCGCATTCTCTCCAATCGCGGTATTTTGACCGCACAAGTTACGAATTTTTACGCGAGTGCAAAGCGTTGATCCGAAAAAATACCCCGCAGGTATTCTGTTTCGTCGTTTCCGCTTTCCGGTTTCGTCGGTTCCGGCTTCTCTGTCCTGTTGCGCCCTGCCGGTTTTGCCCTTCCGGGCTTTTTCCCCGCCTGCTTCGGTATCCTTGCCCGCGCCGTTGCAGGGTATCGGGGAACGCTGCCCGTCGTCACCCGCAACCGGCATTTTGCCCGCGAGGCCGGCATCACGCGGACAGTGGTTCTGCCGCCGCCGGAATAGGTGCCCTCCCGATCGGCCGGTTTGTCCCGGATTGCGGCCTGCACCGTGGAAAAAGCGGACGAAAAATTGCAAAATCCGGCCGGATTTCGTATACTTGTACATGTAAATCCCGGGAAGGCGGGTTGCCGGCCTGAACTCAAATTCGGGCAGTCTTTCCCGGGACTGCCGGACGAGAAATTTTTGACGAATGAAACAATTTTCCCTCATACTCTTTTCCCTGTTGGTTTGTTCTTCCTCTGTCCGCGGCGGTGACGCTATGCCGGGCGACTTGCTGCGGACGCTCAATGCGGCGATCGACAGCAGCGAAGTCTATACCGGCTATAAAAAGGCGCGCATCGAGGAGTTGCGGCTGCGCAAGAGCGGTGCCCGGAGTACGGAGGACATCTACCGGATCAACTGCGAAATCATCGACAACTACGAATCCTTCCTGTGCGACTCGGCCGAATATTATGTCCTGCAGAATATCCGGATCGCCCGCAGCCTCGGCAACCCGGATCATCTCTCCGAGAGCAGGCTGCGGCTGGCGTTCCTCTACTCCCTGTCGGGGCTTTTCCTGCAGGCCAACGACATTTTCCGGTCTATCGACTACGGACGGCTGCCTGCCGACCAGAAATGCCGCTATTACTGGAACTCGATCCGCTATTACGAGAACTTGATAAAATACACCAACGACAGCCATCTGTCGGACGAATATAAGGGGGAAATCGGCCGTTGCCGCGATTCGCTGTTGTCGCTGCTGCCCGTCGGTTCCACGGACTGGCAGACCGAGCGGGCTTTCCAGCTCATGGAGCAGGGACAGCCGGACGGGGCGCTCGAAATATTCGAAGGCATATTCCGTTCGCGCGATCCCCAGACCCATCCCTATGCCATGGGTGCGATGTGCCTGGCCAAAGCTTACGGGCAGGCGGGCGACAGCGCGATGGAGGAACGCTACCTGACTCTGGCCGCCACGATGGACATACGCCTTGCGGTGAAGGAGAACGAGGCGCTGCTCGCGCTGGCCACGCGCCTGTTCGAAAAGGGCGACATCGACCGGGCGTACTCCTATATCTCTTATGCGCTGAACGATGCCAATTTTTACAATTCCCGTTTCAAGAACACCGTGATCGCGCGCCTCTATCCGATCATCGAGAGCAGCTACCTCTATAAACTCGACAAGCAGCGGCACAACCTGCGCTTCTATTCCACCATGTCGAGCCTGCTGGTGCTGGCCCTGGCCATCGCGCTGTTTTTCTATTTCCGCCAGACGAAGGTCATTTCGCGTGCCCGGCGGGAGCTGGCGGCACTGACGCAGGAGCTTATCAGCCTGAACCGCAACCTCGACGAAGCGAACCTGGTCAAGGAGCGTTACCTGGGTTATTTCATGAACCAGTGCGCCATCTATATCAACAAACTGGACAAATACCGCCGTGATATAAACCTGAAGATCAGGAATAAACAATTCGACCGCTTGCACGACCTTTCGTTGCAGGCCCCCGGCAGGGAGGAAGAGGAGTTGTGCCGCAATTTCGACCGTGCCTTCCTGAACCTCTATCCCAATTTCGTGGAGAAATTCAACGCCCTGCTCAACCCCCGGAGCCGCTATACGCCCGAAGAAGGGCGTCTCAACACCGAACTGCGTATCTTCGCGCTGATCCGGCTCGGGGTTTCCGACGTGAACCAGATCGCCGATTTCCTGCGCTGTTCGCCGCAGACGATCTATAATTACAAAAGCAAAATCAAGAAAGCCGCGCTCAACGGCGGCGACAATTTCGAGGAGACGGTTCGCAAACTCGGTTCCTTGTCGCTCGACGCGTTTCCATCCTGTTTACCGGCCGACAATGTATAACCGCTTGCAAGTCATTGTTTGTTAGTTGTTTGTTCGGAAGATTGTTCTTTTCCTGTTTATTTCCGATCCGGTGTGTGCCCTGCTTTCAGCCTTGTCGTGATTCGGGCGAAATTCTGGGGTGCTCCCCGTGTGACCCGGCATGCCAGCCTGGCCGGTGCGGCCTGCAATTTCCTCCTTTCTCCCGATGCTCCGGCGTCCGTCTGCCCCTTTCCGATATGCTGCACCCTTCGGGGATTTCCTCATAGCCTTGACTGACCGGGCAAAAAAGAGACCCCTGCCTCAATCGCATGAAGCAGGGGTGATATATTCCGTATGGAAGCTTAGTATCTCCTGTTGCCGTAGCCGCCGCCGTAACCGCCGCCACGGTTGCCACCGCCGTAACCGCCGGCAGGTCTGTCTGCCTTGGGCTTTGCGACATTGACTCCGATGGTCTTGCCTTCGAAGTCGGTGCCGTCGAGCGCGTCGATCGCAGCCTGTCCTTCGGTCTCGTTAGGCATCTCCACGAAGCCGAAGCCACGCGAGCGGCCCGTTTCGCGGTCGGTGATTACGTTAGCCGAGGATACCTCGCCGTACTGTGAAAAAAGGTTCTGCAGGCTGTCGCTTTTCGTACCCCAGCTCAGATGTGAAACATAAATGTTCATCGTTCTTGTTTTTAATTATTGTTTGTTTATGATTGATATACGTACTGCGGCCAATCCGCGCGTCCCGCGTTCAATTTCAAATGTGACTTTGTCTCCTTCGGCAATGGTGTCAGGTGCGGAAGAGATGTGGAAAAAGTATTTTTCGCCGCTGTCGGCATCCTTTATGAAGCCGTAGCCTTTCGAGGCGGTGAAGTACTCGACGCGCCCTGTGGAGGGCAGTATTTCCATTTCCTCCTGCTTGGGTGTCGAAATCTCGATCTGCGAGACGTCTATCTCCGTCTTGGGTTTGACATCCTGGGGCGTGGTGTGCAGTATGCCGTTCTCGTCCACATAGGCTATCATATCCTCGAAAGAACTCGTACCGCCGCTTTTGCGTTCGTCCTTGCGTTTTTGCTTTTCCTGTCGTTTTTGCTCCTTGAGCTTTTCCCGGTCTCTTTTACCTGTCGTTATTCGTTTTGCCATTCTATGTTGTTATGCGGCTATCGCCCCTGTCGCGGGACTGTATCCGTCGGTTTCATCGTGTTTCCGCTGTCCGATACCTGTGTTGAAAGCAGAAAAGGTGCCAGATTCGGCGGCCTTTCCCTCGGTATACGGAATTATGGGACATGGATTTCGTGCTTGTCTGTAAAAAAAATCACCATCATTTTCTTTTTGCATCACCTCCGATGCCTGTTGCCTCCAAGAGGCCGTTTATGAACAAAGAAGCTGATAATGAGATCTATTCTGAGATGGGACAGTCCGCCAAAGTACCGCGGAAACAAATACGCACGAAAGAAGAATTCAATATAAACCCTTGTTTATGCTGACAAAGGTAATCAAATTATTCGGTTATTCCTATTTTTTGCGGATTAATGCATCGATATTCCGCAGAAATGTATTTCCGCCCCGTTCTCGGGGCGGGAGCGGCCGCCGGCAGGAAGCCCCGGGACTGCGGCCTTAGTAGCCGAGTATCCTCAGCATCGAGCGGTAGGACTGCTCCTTGGCGAAGAGCCTCGTGTAGTACTCGTTGTCGCTCTTGTCGCGGTCGATGATGATGTGCTTGGGTGCCGGGATCAGGCAGTGCTGGATGCCGCCGAAACCGCCCAGCGACTCCTGGTAGGCACCCGTGTGGAAGAACCCGATGTATTGTGTGTTACCCGGTTCGAGCTTGGGCAGGAATATGGCGTTGGTGTGCGATTCGGCATTGTAGAAATCCTCGCTGTCGCAGGTCAGCCCCCCGAGCAGCACGCGCTGGTATTCGCGGTCCCAGTTGTTCACCGCCAGCATGATGTAACGCTGGTTGATGCCCCACGTGTCGGGCAGGGTAGTGATGAACGACGAGTCGATCATGTACCAGTTCTCGCGGTCGTTCTGCTGTTTCTGGTTGACGATCGAGTAGAGCGCCGCGCCGCTTTCGCCTACGGTGAACGACCCGAACTCGGTGAAGATGTTGGGTTCCTCCGTGTCGTTGCGGTGGCAGATGTTCTTGATCTGGGCGATGATCTCCTCGGTCAGGTATTCGTAGTCGTATTCGAAGTTGAGCGAGTTCTTGATGGGGAACCCGCCGCCGATGTTGAGGCTGTCCAGCTCGGGACAGATGGCCTTCAGTTCGCAGTAGACGTTCATGCACTTCGACAACTCGTTCCAGTAGTAGGCCGTGTCCTTGATGCCCGTGTTGATGAAGAAATGCAGCATCTTGAGCTGGAACTTCTTGCTGTTCTTGAGCTTGGCCTTGTAGAAGTCGATGATGTCGTTGTAGCGGATACCCAGCCGCGAGGTGTAGAACTCGAACTTGGGTTCCTCCTCGCAGGCGATGCGGATGCCGACCTTGCATTTCTTGGTGAAGGCGTCCTCGAACAGGTCGAGCTCCTCTTTGTTGTCCAGCACGGGGATCGTGTTGACGAAGCCGTCGTTCACCAGCTGGGCGATGTTCTCCACGTACTGCGGGCGCTTGAACCCGTTGCAGATGATGTAACGGTCTTTGTCGATGATGCCGCCGTCGTAAAGCGCATTGATTATATGTATGTCGTATGCCGACGACGTTTCCAGGTGGACGTCGTTCTTCATGGCCTCCTCCAGCACGAACGAGAAATGGCTCGACTTGGTGCAGTAACAATAGTTGTACGAGCCTTTGTAGTCGACCTTCGCCATCGCCACGTTGAACATGCGCTTGGCGCGGTTGATCTGTTGCGAGATCTTCGGCAGGTACGTTATCTTGAGCGGCGTACCGTACTGCTTGATCAGTTCCATGAGCGGGATGTCATGGAAATTCAACTCGTTGTCTTCGACCGAGAACTCATCCTGCGGAAAGTCGAACGTCTGTTCGATGAGGTCGATGTACTTGTCTTTCATGGCTGGTTCGTGTAAGTTTCGGCAATCCGTCTTCGCTACATCCGTAATTTCGGGCCAAAGTAGCTCTTCCGGATTTTTTGAAATTTCGGGATGCAAATCAAACGAATATTTTTCGTATAACCAATAGTTTGCCCGATTATTTTGAAAATCCGTGCCGAATTTTGCTTTTTTCATCGGAAAAGGGTATTTTTGAACCGGATTTCAAAAGTGGATTTCAATCGTGTTGGTTCAGACCATATCGCAATATCTCGGGTCGCACAAGCGGCTCGTCGTGCCCCAGCTCGGGACGTTCATCGTCAAGGAGCCGGGCGTAAGCATTGTTTTTTCGGAGTTGCTCAAACGCGACGACGGTGTGCTGCGCGGCCTGCTGCGAGAGGCGGGCGTCGGTGAACTGGAGGCTGCGGGCGAGATCGACCGCTTCGTCTTCGAGGTGCGCCATGCCGCCCAGCACGGGCAGGAGTTCCGGCTCGACGGCTTCGGGGTGTTGCGTCCTGGCCCCAACGGGACGATCGCCTTCGCCTACGAGCCGCGGCCTGTGCAGTCCGCTGCGGACGCAGCGCCCGGTGCCGCCTCGGTTCCGGCCGGGACGCAGACTGCCCCTATGGGGCAGAAGCCCCCGAAGCTGCCTTATTCCGAGCCGCGCGTGTCGCCCTCGGCCAAAATGAACCCCGACCCTTCGGTGCGGGGCCTGCGCTACGGCAAGCCGCCGAAGACTACCGCCGCCTACACCTATGTCGACCGGCCGCCGCGCCGGCGCCGTGCCGACCGTTTCATTTGGGTCGCCGCCATCGCCGCCGCCATCGCCGTCGCCGCCATCGCTTTCGGCTATCTGCGTGAAGCGAACGACAAGGAGGCCGAAATGCAGTACCTCGAACAACCCGCCGACCCGCAGCCCGCAACGGACACGGGCGCGGCGACGCCCGAACAACCCATAACGGAATAAATGACGGACATCACCACAGTCAAGCAGCGCTTCGGCATCATCGGCACTTCGGAACTTTTAGACCGGGCGCTGGAGGTCGCCGTGCGTGTGGCTCCCACCGACCTGACCGTCCTTGTCACGGGCGAGAGCGGCGTGGGCAAGGAGTTCTTTCCGCAGGTCATCCACGCCTATTCGGCGCGCAAACACAATAAATATATAGCCGTCAACTGCGCGGCGATTCCCGAAGGTACCATCGATTCGGAACTCTTCGGGCATGAGAAAGGCTCCTTCACCGGGGCGCTCGAAGCCCGCAAGGGCTATTTCGAGGAGGCCGACGGGGGGACGATCTTCCTCGACGAAGTCGCCGAGTTGCCGCACCCGACCCAGGCGCGCCTGCTGCGCGTGTTGCAGACGGGCGAGTTCATCCGCGTCGGGTCGTCCAAGGTGCAGAAAACCGATGTCCGCGTCGTTGCCGCCACGAATATGAACCTCCAGCAGGCCATCGCTTCGGGGCGTTTCCGCGAGGACTTGTACTACCGCCTCAGCACGGTGCCGATCACGGTGCCTTCGCTGCGCGAGCGGCCGCAGGACATCCCGCTGCTGTTCCGCAAGTTCGCCGCCGACGTGGCCGCACAGTACCGTATGCCTGCCGTGACGCTCGATGCCGCGGCGCGCGAGATGCTGATGCATTATTACTGGCGGGGCAATATCCGCCAGCTCAAAAACGTGGCCGAGCAGATCTCGGCCATCGAACAGACCCGCCTTATCACGGCCGACGTGCTGTCCCGCTATCTTCCGCCGCAGGACGGCGGGACGCCCGCACCGATGGGCGGGATGCGCGCGGATGACACGATGTCCACCGAACGCGAACTGCTCTACAAGGTGCTGTTCGACATGCGGGCCGACATCAACGACCTCAAGCGGATGATGTCCGAGTTGATGCACAACACCCAGGCACCCTGCGGGCCTGTGCACGACGTCAAGGCGCTGCTGCCGACCACGGCCCAGAGCTCCGCTTCGGCCTATGCCCCTGCGGCGGTCTATGCCGAGAGCGAGGATGTCACCGACGAGCCGCCGCGCGAGATGACCAAGGCCGACATGCAGCGCGAGCAGATCATCCGCGCCCTGCGCCGCAATAACGGGCGCCGCCGCGAGGCTGCCGCCGAATTGTTCATGTCCGAACGTACGCTCTACCGCAAGATCAAGGAGCTGGGCATCGAAGAGAATTGAATGGACATGTATTGCATGCAAGTTTAATAGATTTTATTTATGCTGCCACAAAAATATATCATTGCCGTTCTGGGTGATGCCTATGAAGGAAAAACAACGACAATCAATAAGACTTTCAATAAATTGGCAGGCAGTAAAATAATCTCTGGCGTTACATCGGTGTGGGGGCCTTTGCCGTCTCCTTCCAATGTGGTCGATTTTTCTCTTACGGGGATTACCAAATACGGGCTTACAGGATTTTTAAGCCAGGGAGACCAAATATGCTACACTTATGTAAATTTGGAAAAATTAGTGCAGATGGGGTGCCAGGTGATTGTATGCGCTTGTAGGAAGCGTAATCCGGATACGTTCAATGCCGTAGCGAAAGTAGCGTGGGAATATGATTTTTCGATTATTTGGATTAAGTTTGATCGACCGAAAGATGTTTCTAAAGACGAATATACGGATGAATTATCCAACAAGATATTCTACTTATTCAAATAGTGCCATTATTTCGACGAGCGGTTGTTTTGCTGATAAAGAGCCGAATGACCTTCTGATGGTATTTTCGATGAATGAAGTTTAAATAAAAAAGAAGTGGCTTCCTTGCGGGTGCCAGAACAATCGATATGATTTTTAAGATGAAGATAAAACTTGCAATCACGGCCCTCTGTGCCGCCCTGCTGACCGGGTGCGGCGTGGCCATCAAATATTCGCTCTCGGGCGCCTCGATCCCGCCCGATGCCAGGACTTTCAGCGTGGCCTATTTCCCCAACAACGCCACGATGGTTGCGCCCATCCTCAGCTCGACGCTCACCGATGCACTCGTCGACATGTTCACCCGCCGTACCCGCCTGATGCAGGTCGAAGAGGGCGGCGACTTCGCTTTCGAAGGCGAGATCATCAACTATACCTCCACCACGGCGTCGGTGTCGAGCGACGATTACGCCCTGCTGAACCGCCTGACGATCACCATCAAGGTGCGTTTCACGAATGCCCTCGACGAGAAACAGTCCTGGAACAGGACTTTCACGGCCTACGAGGACTACGAATCCACGCGCCTGCTGACCGAAGTCGAGGGGGAGCTCATCCCGCAGATCGTCGACAAGCTGGTGACGGACATTTTCCAGGCTTCGGCTTCGAACTGGTAAACCTTCGCGGCAATGGCTGACCTGAAACAATATATCGCATCGTCCGGCGCGGGTGAACTTCCCGCAGAGGCGGAACTCGACGCGTTGCTCGCGCGCTGCGAGTGGTTCGACCTGGCGCGTATCGTGCGCGAAATCGCCACGGGCAGGCCCGATCCCCGGCTGGACGTGACCGCCCCGTGGCGTGCGCAGAGTTCGCTGCGCATGGCTGCGGTCGATGCCGATGCCCTGTGCCGGCTGTCGTCCGACGACATCATCGACCGTTTCCTGCGCGAGGAGGATCTGCGCATCGTGGCCGCCGACGGCGAACCCGAGGAGGAGGTGTGCACCGAGGCCGTGCTGGACGACGACGACCAGGTCGTGAGCGAGGAACTGGCGGAAATCTATCTTGCCCAGGGGCTTCGGGACAAAGCCATAGCGATTTATCGCAAATTAAGTTTGCGAAATCCCGAAAAAAGTGTTTACTTTGCCGAGCTAATTGGCAAATTGGAAAACAATAATTAAATTTCAACGATATGTTATACACGATTTGCATTGCCTTGATACTCATTGCCAGCGTTCTGGTGATCCTTGCGGTATTGGTGCAGAACCCCAAGAGCGGCATGGCCGCCAATTTCGGCGCGTCCAACCAGGTCATGGGTGTGCGTGAAACTTCGGATTTCCTCGAGAAATTCACTTGGACGATGGCTATCGCTATCGTTGTGCTGAGCCTCGTGGCTACGCTCGCCATGGACAAGGGGCGCGTCGCAGAGAGCAACAGCGAAATTTCGAAGGACGCCAAGGCACTTCAGGAGCGTGTCCTTGAGACCGAGGCGCCCGCCACGATGCCCCAGGCCGAGATTCCGGCACAGGCTCCGGCCGAAACCCCTGCGGAGCAGCCCGCCGAATAGGGTAGTATCCCGGAGGCTGCCCCTGACGACGGGGAACAGAAGACAAAAGACTGCGGAAGCGATTCCGCGGTCTTTTTTTTGTATTGTGCATTTCCTGTATACATTTCCTGTCTTTTCTGCTTCCACCGCCTGTTCCCCGCGTTCCCGGTGTTCCCGGTGTTCCCGGTGTTCCCGCTGTTCCCGGTGTTCCCCGTGTTCCCGGTGTTCCCCTGTTCCCGGTGTTCCCGGTGTTCCCCGCATTTTCTCCGTTCTTCTCCGTTCTCTGCCCCATCTGCCCACCCCCATCCTCCTCTGCTTCTGCCTTTGGTTTTTTCGTCTGTCCCTGTCTGTCCCTGTTTGCTCCCTCCTTCCTTTCCGGCTTTGCCCTTGCAGCCTGTGCTTCTTGTTCCGCGTAACTTGTTCATGTGCGATCTTTCATTTTTTTGCTATCTTCGTTTGCCGTCCTACTACTGCATCCTCTTCGAGCCTCTTCCTGGGGCCTCCTCTTCCTGGGGGTGTCCACTTTTTGCTTCCTCTCCGCGTTCCACGCTTCTGCCCCTCCCCTTTTCCTCTGTGATAGCCTCGGAATCGTAATAAATGTTTTTAATGGCTTTGAATATTTGAAAATAACTTTATCTTTGGTGGGTTGTAAAATAATTTTTATCTTTGTAGGTCAAGAGTTTTAATCAATATATTGCGTATGTATGTATATTTATTTTAAATATATTTCTGAATGAAAACCAAAACTTATGTAAAAGGCGTTGCCGCATTGTGCGCCCTCGCGGCGGTCGCCTGCACGGGCGTCCAGCAATCCCGGGGCGATGTGGCCGTCTATCTGGACGAGTCGCAGCCGCTTGAAAAGCGTGTCGAGGACGCTCTTTCGCGCCTGACGCTCGAAGAGAAGGTCGGGTTGCTGCATGCGCAGTCTAAATTCTCGTCGGCGGGCGTCCCGCGGCTGGGCATCCCCGAAGTGTGGTGCACCGACGGCCCGCACGGCATCCGCCCCGAGGTCTTGTGGGACGAGTGGGATCAGGCCGGCTGGACGAACGACTCGTGCACGGCATTTCCCGCGCTGACGTGCCTCGCCGCGACGTGGAACCCCGAAATGTCGGCCCTCTACGGCAAGTCCATCGGCGAGGAGGCGCGTTACCGGGATAAGGACGTGCTGCTGGGCCCCGGGGTCAACATCTACCGCACGCCCCTGAACGGGCGCAACTTCGAGTATATGGGCGAAGACCCCTTCCTGTCGGCCCGCATGGTCGTGCCTTACGTGCAGGGGGTACAGCAGAACGGGGTTGCCGCCTGCGTGAAGCACTTTGCCGTGAACAACCAGGAGCTGCGGCGCCATGAGGTCGACGTGGTGGTCGACGACCGTGCCCTGCACGAGATCTACCTCCCGGCCTTCAAGGCTGCGGTACAAGAGGGCGGCGCCTGGGCCATTATGGGCGCCTACAATAAATACAAGGGCGAGCATTGCTGCCACAACCAATACCTGCTGAACGACATCCTCAAGCGCGACTGGGCGCTCGACGCGACATCCTCAAGCGCGACTGGGCGTTCGACGGCGTGGTCATATCCGACTGGGGAGGCGTGCACGATACGCGCGAGGCCATCTTCAAAGGGCTCGACATGGAGTTCGGCACATGGACGGACGGCCTGAACTGGGGCGCGACCAATGCCTACGGCAATTACTACCTGGCGAATCCTTACCTCGAACTGCTCCGCAAGGGCGAGGTGGGTACCGGGGAGCTCGACGACAAGGCCCGCCGCGTGCTGCGCCTGATTTTCCGCACGGCGATGAACAGCCGCAAACCCTTCGGGTCGCTCTGCTCGCCGGAGCATAATGCCGCGGCACGCCGCATTGCGGGCGAGGGTATGGTGCTGCTCAAGAACGACGGCGGGGTGCTTCCCGTCGACCTTTCGAAAACGAAGAAACTGCTTGTCGTGGGCGAGAACGCCGTGAAGATGATGACCGTCGGCGGCGGTTCCTCGTCGCTCAAGGTGAAACACGAGTGTACGCCGCTGGAGGGTATCCGTGCGGCCGTCGGCGACAAGGCCGAGGTGCTCTACGAGCGCGGTTACGTCGGCGACGTGACGGGCGACTACAACGGGGTCGTGACCGGACAGGATCTCTCGGAAGGACGCTCCGGGGCTCAGCTCCTCGCCGATGCCATCGCCGCAGCCCGCAAGGTGGATGCCGTGGTGTTTATCGGCGGCCTGAACAAGGGCGACCATCAGGATTCCGAAGGCGCCGACCGTTTGCAACTCGGGCTGCCTTACGGACAGGATGCCGTGATCGGGGCTTTGGCCGAAGCCAACCCCAACCTTGCCGTGGTGTTCGTCTCGGGCAATGCCGTGGCGATGCCGTGGATCGACCGCGTGCCCGCCGTACTGGAGGCATGGTATTCGGGCTCCGAGGCCGGCAATGCGCTGGCCGACGTATTGTTCGGTGCCGTCAACCCTTCGGGTAAACTGCCCTTCACCTTCCCGGTGCGTCTGGAGGATTGCAGCGCCCACTCCGCCGGGGAGTATCCCGGCGAGGGGCAGGTCGTCTACCGCGACGGGATCTTCGTCGGTTACCGCTGGATCGAGAAGGAGCGGATCGAACCCCTGTTTGCCTTCGGCCACGGCCTGAGCTATACGACGTTCGACATTGCCAACGTGCGGGCGGATCGCACGTCGCTTGCAACGACGGGCAGGCTCCGGGTCTCTGCCGACGTGACCAATACGGGCGGACGTGCCGGCGCCGAAGTCGTGCAGCTTTATATCGGCGACAAACTCTCGTCGCTGCCGCGTCCCGTGAAGGAGCTCAAGGGCTTCGAAAAGGTATACCTCGCGCCTGGCCAGAGCCGAACCGTCACGTTCGAAATCGACCCCGGGATGCTCGCATGTTACGACGATGCGAAAGGTGCCTGGGTCGCAGAGCCCGGTGAATTCACCGCCTATGTCGGCGCCGCGTCGGACGACATCCGCGGAACCGTCGATTTCGTGCTGAAATAATCCCCGCTGCGTGGGCGTCGCGGAACCGGCGCTGCGGAATGAGCGGGTGCGGCGGACA
>NZ_FR893507.1:0-434 GCF_000435435.1 Alistipes sp. CAG:29
TAATCAGTCCAAACTTTGGGGTGCACATCAAAAGGCTCTCCTTTTTGCATTCAGGCAATACTCCGTCCCGATATTCGTTTCCCCCGAATTCGGAGACGGGCACGCCGCGTGTCCTGCCAACCCGCATTCCGGACTGTTCGATCCCGCCGGATTCCCCGCCCCGGGTCAGTGCGGCGGCGCGGCCGGCGGATCGGGATGGCGGGGCGGCACGGAGTAGGAACGCAGCACGAGCCCCACGCCGACGAAGATCACCAGCGCGAAGACCACCGTATCGGCATGCAGCTTGTCCAGCCCCATCCCGACCGAAATGGCGATCGCCAGCACAGGCTGCAGGTAGGTATAGATGCTCGACACCGTGGCCGGCACGCTCTTGAGCGCATAGTTCAGCATCAGGTTCGGCAGATAGGTCGGCACCGTCAGCACGAAGAGCGTCG
>NZ_FR893507.1:450-29760 GCF_000435435.1 Alistipes sp. CAG:29
AGAGCGTCGGGAAAAGCGCATGGCCGGCTATGGCGGCATAGTCGGTGTGGATGATCTCCTTTAGCCCGAAGGGCAGCGCAACGACGGCCGCCACGCAATATACCCAGCGCAGCACGGTGGTGATGCGGTACCTGGCAACCAGGGCTTTGAACCAGACCATGTACAGCGCCGTGGCGCAGGCGCACAGCATGATCATCACGTTGCCCCAGACATGCGAATGCTGGTGCGACGACGAGGCGCCCGTCAGCACCACCGCCACGGCGCCCGCCATGCCGAGCAGCAGCCCCGCGACCTTGAGCTCCGTGAAGCGATCCATGCCCAGCAATACGGAGAGCAGCAGCACCAGCAGCGGGACGATGGTGTCGATGATCGATCCGTCGATGGGCGAAGTCATCGAAAGTCCGTACATGATGAATACCTTGCGCAGCACGCCGATCAGCAGCGCGGCGCCGATCAGCTTGCGGATGTCGGCGCGCGCGACCCGTTCGGCCTTCTGCCACAGCAGCGGCACGAGCGAAAAAAGCGCCGTGACGACCAGCGACCCCGCCACCATGGCCATCGGGTGGACATAGTGCGGCAATACGATGTTGTAAAACGGGTAGTCCATGGCCCATACGATATTGCATATCAGCAGGGCAATGTGGGGCTTGAATCTGCTCATTCCGTCTCGGAGTTTACCCTGCGGGAAACAAAAACAGTGCCTTTCCGTTCGGAAGGGCACTGCCGTTATAGCGGTGGCGGCCATTTCTCACCACCCGTCGCGCGGCACCTCGAACGAACCGGGCGACGCTCCCGGCAGCTCTTTCCCCCGGTAATAGACTTTCCATGCGTCTTTCCCGTATCCTTCCCCGAGTTCTTCGAACGTCTGTGCCGAGGCGCCCTTCACCTCACCGCCCCTGTAAAATACCTTCCAGGCATCCTTTCCGTATCCGTTCCCGAGGCTCTCGAAGGTCATCGCCGACGCCCCGTCCACCTTCCGGCCGCGGTAATACACCGTCCAGCTGTCCTTCGAGTAACCGCCGCCCAGCCTTTCGCCCGACAACGCGCTCCCGTCATACCGCTCCCCGTAGTGGTCGGTATGCCAGTTGTCTTTCCCCATCCCGTTCCCGAGGCTCTCGAACGACGAGGCCGACGCCCCTTCCACCTTCCGGCCGCGGTAGAACACCGTCCAGTCGTCCTTACCGTACCCGCCGCCGAGATCCGTGAACGACGATGCCGAAGCGCCCTTCACCTTCCTGCCCTCGTAATACACCGTCCAGTTATCCTTCGAGTAAGCCCCGTGCCGCCTCTCCCGGTTGGGCTGCGACGCCCGAACCTCCTCGGGGGCAGGATTTCCCAGGCAGTGCGGGACACCCGCAAACACCGAAAACAGCGAAAACAGGGATAATATCAGCTTTTTCATAAGGCGCGGTATCCGTTCTTGATTATATTTAGTTCCTGATTATATTTTACGATCCGACCCGAAATATACGGAGTTATCGCCACGCGTCCAAGAAATCGGCGGCAAACTTTCCCGGAGTGGGGCGAAAAGCCCTGTCCTCCGCCTCAACCCGCCGCAGTCCTTCACCGCTCCCGGCCTATCCTTCGCCCAGGTCTACCCGCACCCCGCCCCGCAATCCTTTTCCCAACCGCGACCAACTGCCCCTCCTTCCCCTGCGCCCACAAACGCGCCCACAAAAAAAGAACCGCAGGCGTTACGCCTGCGGTTCTTTCGATATATCGGCGGACGGCTGCACCGTCCCTCCGTACGGGGATTACTCCTCGGCCTTCTCTTCCTTGGCAGCCTTCTTGGCGTTCTTCGCCTCGGCAGCCTCCATGGCGCTCTTCAGCGCGGCCAGACCTGCGATGTCGCCCAGCGTCGTCTTCTCGACCGAAGCGTTGATCTTCTTCACGGTCGACTTCGTAGCATCGGCGGCGGCACGCTTCTCAGCCTTCTCGGCTGCCACTTCGGCACGCTTGGCCTCCTCGTACGTACGCAGGTGCGAAAGGGTGATACGCTTGGTAGCCTTCGAGAACTCGAGCACCTTGAAGTCGAGCTTGTCGCCCACCTTCGGCGTCGTGCCGTCCTCTTTGGTGAGCTGGCGTGCGGGGCAGAAGCCCTCCACGTTCTCGCCCAGTGCGACGACTGCGCCCTTGTCGGTCATCTCGGTGATCGTACCCTCGTGGATGCTGTCTACCGAGAACTGGTTCTCGAACTCGTTCCAGGGGTTCTCCTCGAGCTGCTTGTGGCCCAGCGACAGACGGCGGTTCTCCTTGTCGATCTCGAGCACCACGACGTCGATATCAGCGCCCACCGACGTGAATTCGCCGGGGTGCTTTACCTTCTTCGTCCAGCTCAGGTCGGAAATGTGGATCAGGCCGTCGATACCCTCCTCGATCTCGACGAAGATACCGAAGTTGGTAAAGTTGCGCACCTTGGCCGTGCACTTCGTGCCGACGGGATACTTGGTTTCGATATTTTCCCAGGGATCGGGCGTAAGCTGCTTGATGCCCAGCGACATCTTGCGCTCCTCGCGGTCGAGCGTCAGGATGACAGCCTCGACTTCGTCGCCGACCTTCATGAACTCCTGCGCCGAACGCAGGTGCTGGCTCCACGACATCTCCGACACGTGGATCAGTCCCTCAACACCGGGGGCGATCTCCACGAATGCACCGTAGTCGGCCATCACGACCACGCGGCCCTTGACCTTGTCGCCGACCTTGAGGTTCTGGTCGAGCGCCTCCCACGGATGCGGGGTGAGCTGCTTCAGGCCCAGTGCGATACGCTTCTTGGCATCGTCGAAATCGAGGATGACGACCTGGATCTTCTGGTCGAGCGCCACGATCTCTTCGGGGTGGTTCACGCGGCCCCACGAGAGGTCGGTGATATGGATCAGGCCGTCCACACCGCCCAGGTCGACGAATACGCCGTACGAGGTGATGTTCTTGACGGTACCCTCGAGGATCTGGCCCTTCTCGAGTTTCGACATGATAACCTGCTTCTGCGCTTCGAGTTCGGCCTCGATGAGCGCCTTGTGCGAAACGACCACGTTGCGGAACTCCTGGTTGATTTTCACCACCTTGAACTCCATGGTCTTGTCCACGTATACATCGTAGTCGCGGATGGGCTTCACGTCGATCTGCGAACCGGGCAGGAACGCCTCGATGCCGAATACGTCGACGATCATACCGCCCTTGGTGCGGCACTTGATGTAACCCTTGATGATTTCGTCCTTTTCGAGGGCCTCGTTCACACGATCCCACGATTTGAGCTGACGTGCCTTCTTGTGCGAAAGAACCAGCTGTCCGCCCTTGTCCTCGGCCGACTCGACATAGACCTCGATCTTATCGCCGACCTTCAGGTCGGGGTTGTAGCGGAACTCGGAAACGGGAATGACACCCTCGCTCTTGTAGCCGATGTTCACGAGAACCTCGCGCTTGGTAATGCCCGTAACGGTACCTTCCACGACCTCGCCGACGTTGACGTTCGAAAGCGTCTTGTCGTAAGCCTCTGCGATCTCCTCCTTGGGATGGTCATAGACTCCCAGGTCGTTTTCATACGCGTTCCAGTCGAAATTCTCGTTCGTGACTACATTTTTCGTTTCTTCCATGATGGAAATTCTTTTTGCGATACAATCGCTCGTTAAATGATTAATAATTAAACTCGTAGCTCCCGCCTACGCGCCTTATGCGCATACGTGAGGGCTACAAAGGTAACGGTTTTTTGCGAATCTGCAAAAAATCAGGCGGTTATTTGCGTCCCGCGGAAGCCTCCGGGCGTCGTCCGCGGCGCCTATTTGCGCACCACCCGCTGCCGCGGGGTGTTGTCGATCTTCAGCGGGCTGTCGTCCCTGAGCTCTTCGAGCAGGATGTCGGCCACCTTCTCGTCGGTGATTTCCCCGCCGGTATATTCCATATCCTTGTAATTCCGGTAGATATAGTCGCTCACGGCGACCTTGTACTTCCGCCCCTCGCGCAGCTTCGGGAACTGCACGTCGAGGGCGTTGTCCGCCGCATCGGTGACGATCATATAGGGCGTGGTCGAAATCAGGTCGATGCGGTGCGCCTCCTTGGCGTTCACCGGGTCGTTGTACTTCGACACGATCATGCGGCGCATCTGGGCGGGCGTCATCTCCATCCGGGCCACCAGCGTCCCGAACGGCTCCAGTCCGTATACCTTCGCCGCGCTCACCCCGCCCGCGGGGATCGAATCGAGGCGCACGCCGCCGATGTGGTAGAAACCGACGTCGGCATCGGCCTCGTCGGCGACCGCCGCGGCCATCCAGTTGGCAAGTCCCCACTTGTCGGCGGCATTGCCAAAACGCCCGACGGGTTTGTTCAGCTCCGGGTCGGCATAGTAAGCCTCGACCTGCTTCTGGTAGAGGATATCGGGTTCGTAATCGGCCAGCGGGACGATCCGGTAATCAACCCCAGACACCTTATGCCCCTTCATCCGTACGGTCGTCACGCCGATGTTCCGCAGGTCTTTGCCCGTCTGCGTCAGCAGCGTGCCGCCGATGAGCGTATCGACCTCTTCGTGCGTATGCCCGCCGATCACCACGTCGTACTGCGACTGCCCCTTGGCGAGCAGTTCCGCATCGCGGTCGTCGCCCATGTGCGACACGAGTACCAGCACGTCGCACTCGGGCCGCAGCTCCGCGGCATATTTCAGGGCCATCGCCTGCGGGTCGGGAAACTCCAGCCCCGCGAAACTCGATTCATTGCCCGCCGGATGCCCCGGCCCCTCGTAGTTGGTCACCACGCCGACGAACCCGATCCGGATCCCGTCCCGGTCGATGACCGTATAGGGCGGCAACTGCGGGAAGGTGCAGGTGTCGCTCACCACGTTGGCGCAGACCACCTCGAAGTCCATGCTGTCGATCATCCGCCCCAGGAACGCCTGCCCGTGGTCGAATTCATGGTTGCCCAGCGTCGCCACGTCAAACCCCAGTTCGTTCATCAGGGCGATCATCGGCATACCGGGCGTCGGCGCCATGTCCACATAGGCATTCCCCGTCCAGCGGTCGCCGGCATCGACCAGCACCACCAGTTGGGCCGTATCGCGGCACGCCTCGACGGCCGACGCCAGCCGCGGGAAGTTCTGTATCTTTGCGTGCATGTCGTTCGTCGACAGCAATACGAGCGTCCTTTCGCGGGGGGCGCAGGCCGCGGCGAGCGCCGCAACGGCGACCAGCCCCATCCTCAGTATTCCTTTCATAACACAGGTTTTAGTTTGTCAAAGTTATAAATTATTCATATCTTTACATGTTTTCAAGCCTGAAAATCTTATGACAAATATCATCGAAATCATATGCGAAAACCTCGGCGGCACGGTCGAGGTGCCGATGGGCACCCCGCTTTCCGAGGTCGCAAAGCGGGTCGCGCCGGGGCCCTACCCGTTCCTTGCCGCCCTGGTCAACAACCGCATCAAGGAACTGTATTACAAAATATATACCCCGGTGACCGTCCGTTTCGTGGACATCACCTCCTTCGCCGGCATCCGCGTCTACCAGCGCACGTCGTGGTTCATCCTGCAGAAAGCCGCCCGCGACCTCTTTCCGGGCAAGACGCTCCACATCCGCCATTCGATGGGGCAGAACGGCTTTTACTGCGAGATCGAGGGCATCGACGAATTCACGCCCGGGCTGGCCGAGGCACTCGAAGGGCGCATGCGCGACCTGGTGGCGCAAGACCTGCCGATCAGCCGCATGAAGATCCTCACGAGCGAAGTCCGCGCCCGCTATGCGGCCCAGGGCCTCACCGACAAGATCGCCCTGCTGGACACCCGCCCGCGGCTTTACAGCGACCTCTATACGCTCGGCGACACCGACGGTTATTTCTACGGCGCGCTGGCGCCCTCGACGGGGTTCGTCGACCTGTTCGGCATCGAACCCTACTACAACGGGTTCTACCTCGCCCTGCCGCTGCGCACGGCGCCCGACCGGCTCAACACCAACGTCGAACAGGAAAAGATGTTCGGCATCTTCCAGGAATACCAGTCCTGGGTGCGGATCATGGGCGTGCCCACCGTGGGCGCCGTCAACTCCAAGGTGCTCGCGGGCGACGCGGGCGGCATGATCAAACTGGCCGAAGCGTTCCACGAACGCAAGTTCGCATGGGTCGCCGACACGATCTACGACGCCAACATCTCGCGCGGCGTACGCATGGTGCTCATCTCGGGCCCCTCGTCGAGCGGCAAGACCACCTCGGCCAAACGGCTGGGCATCCAGCTCGGGGTACTGGGGCTGCAGCCGGTGCTGATCTCGCTCGACGACTATTTCGTCGACCGCGAAAAGACCCCGCGCGACGCCGACGGCGATTACGACTACGAGGCGCTCGAAGCCATCGACCTCGACCTGTTCAACGACCACCTCTGCCGCCTGATGCGCGGCGAAAGCGTCGACATCCCGCGCTACGACTTCATCACGGGTCGCCGCACGTGGCACAACAACCCGCTGACGCTCGACGAGCGTTCGATCCTGATCGTCGAGGGCATCCACGGGCTCAACCCGCGCCTCACCCCGAGCGTCCCCGAAGCGCAGAAATTCCGCATCTACATCTCATGCTTCACGTCGGTGGCGATGGACAACCTCTCGCGCATCGCCACGACCGACAACCGCCTGCTGCGCCGCCTCACGCGCGACTATACGCAACGCGGCGCAGATGCCGTGGCGACGCTTTCGCGCTGGGGCTCCGTCCGCCGCGGCGAGGAGAAGCACATCTTCCCCTACCAGGAAAACGCCGACGTCATGCTCAACTCGTCGCTTTTCTACGAAATCTCGGTGTTGCGCCCCTATGCCGAAAAGATCCTCCGCGAGGTTCCCGACACGGTACCCGAGTACGACGAGGCGCGGCGCATGCTGAAGTTCCTGAAAAACTTCACCCCCATCCCGCCCGACGAGATCCCGCCCACGTCGATCATCCGGGAGTTCATCGGCGGCAGCAGTTTCAAGTACTGACCCCGGAAAGCCCCGCCGGGCTCCCCGCCCCGCACCCCGCCGATGCCGGGACACCGCCCGGCGGGGTGCGGCGCCGCAGGCCGCATGCGGCGGAAAATATAAGCCCGGCAGGCGCTTGCGGTCTTCGTAAAAATAGTATTTTTGCATGGGAATTACGCGCCGCCCGGCGCATCCGACGACAATAACCAATTGATGATAACTATGTTCGACAAGTTTTCCGAACGCCACATCGGCGTCAGCAACGAAAAAGACCTCAAAGCCATGCTCGAAGTGATCGGCGCAAAGTCGGTCGACGAACTGATCTCGCAGGTCATTCCCCAGTCCATCCGGCTCAAGAAGCCGCTCGCACTGCCGGCCGAAGGGATGAGCGAATACGAATTCGCCGCCCACATCCGCTCGCTGGCCGACCGCAACCGTTGCCTCAGATCGTTCATCGGCATGGGCTACTACCCCTGTGCCGTCCCGGCCGCCATCGTGCGCAACGTCTTCGAGAACCCCGCCTGGTACACCTCCTACACGCCCTACCAGGCCGAGATCTCGCAGGGCCGCCTCGAGGCGCTGCTGAACTTCCAGACCGCCGTGATCTCGCTCACGGGCATGGAGATCGGCAACTGCTCGCTCCTGGACGAGGGCACGGCCGCCGCCGAAGCCATGCTGATGATGTTCGCGCTGCGCTCGCGCGAAGCGGTCAGGGAAGGTCGCAACCAGCTCTTCGTCGACCGCAACATCTTCCCGCAGACGCTCGACGTGCTGCTCACGCGCAGCGAACCGTTCGGCATCGAACTGATCGTCGACGAATACGACGAATACAGCTTCACGGGCAAGGAGTTCGGCGCCATCGTCCAGTACCCGGCCGCCAACGGCGCCGTGCGCGACTATACGGACTTCACGGCCGCGGCACATGCCAAGGGCGTGCTGGTCACGGCTGCCGCCGACCTGCTTTCGCTGGCGCTGCTCAAATCCCCCGGCGAGTGGGGTGCCGACATCGCCGTCGGCTCGACGCAACGCCTGGGCACCCCGATGGGCTTCGGCGGCCCCGGCGCAGGCTACATGGCCACGCGCGAGGCCTACAAGCGCAACATGCCCGGCCGCATCATCGGCGTCTCGGTCGACCGCCTCGGCAACAAGGCGCTGCGCATGGCGCTCCAGATGCGCGAACAGCACATCAAGCGCGAACGCGCCACGTCGAACATTTGCACCGCCTCGGCGCTGATGGCCTCGATGGCAGGCTTCTACTGCGTCTACAACGGCCCCGAGGGGCTGAAACGCGCTGCCGACACGGCCCACCTGGCCGCCGCAACGGTCGCCGACGCACTCCAGGCGATGGATTACAAACTCGCCGCCGCAGACTTCTTCGACACGCTCGAAGTCTCGGCCGAAGCCGCCGTCGTGCAGTCGCTGGCACTCGAAAGCGGCATCAACTTCTACTACCCCACCGAAGGCTCCGTGCGCATGTCGTTCGACGAGGTGACCACCCCCGAAGAGGTCGCCGAGGTAATACGCATCTTCGCCGCCGCCAAAGGCAGGAAAGCCAAGGCCGTAAAGCCCGTCACCGAAAGCCGCGTGCCGGCCGCCCTGCGCCGCCGCACGGCCTACCTCTCGGAGGCGGTCTTCAACACCTACCGTTCGGAAAGCGACCTGATGCGCTACATCAAGAAGCTCGAACTGAGGGACATCTCGCTCGCCAATTCGATGATCTCTTTAGGTTCGTGCACCATGAAGCTCAACGCCGCGGCGCTCATGCAGCCGCTCTCGCTGGCGGGCTTCCAGATGATGCACCCCTTCGCCCCGGCCGACCAGGCCGAAGGTTACATGCAGTTAATCACGGAGTTGGAAAACGACCTGGCGACGATCACGGGCTTCGCGGCCTGCTCCCTGCAACCCAATTCGGGCGCTGCGGGCGAATACGCCGGGCTGATGGTGATCCGCGCCTACCACCAGAGCCGCGGACAGGGCTACCGCAACGTGGTGCTGATCCCGGCCTCGGCCCACGGCACCAACCCCGCGTCGGCCGCCATGGCCGGCATGAAGATCGTCACGGTAGCCTGTGACGACAAGGGCAACATCGACGTCGAAGACCTCAAGGCCAAGGCCGGGGAATACAGTTCGGAGCTGTGCGGGCTGATGGTCACCTACCCCTCGACGCACGGCGTGTTCGAGAGCCGCATCCGCGAGATCGTGGACGCCGTGCACGACGCAGGCGGGCAGGTCTACATGGACGGCGCCAACATGAACGCGCAGGTGGGGCTGACCAACCCCGGCTACATCGGCGCCGACGTCTGCCACCTCAACCTGCACAAGACCTTCGCCATGCCCCACGGCGGCGGCGGCCCGGGCGTAGGCCCGATCTGCGTCGCCGAGCACCTCAGGGCATTCCTCCCCTCGCATCCGGTTATGCCGACGGGCGGCGACGAGGGCATCACGGCCGTGGCGTCGGCCCCCTGGGGCTCCGCCATGCTGCTGCCCATAACCTACGGTTATATCAAGATGCTGGGTGGAAACGGGCTGCGCCGCGCCACCGAAATGGCGATCGTCAATGCCAACTACATGTCCTCGGCGCTGGCACCGGAATACCGCACCTATTATTCGGGCGAGACCGGCCGCGTGGGACACGAGATGATCCTCGACCTGACCTCTTTCAAGAAGGACTACAACATCGACTGCGGCGACATCGCCCACCGCCTGATGGACTACGGATTCCACGCCCCGACGCTCTCGTTCCCCGTGCATGAGACGCTGATGGTCGAGCCGACCGAATCGGAACCCAAGGCCGAGATGGATCGCTTCATCGAAGCGCTGGTGAGCATCAAGCGCGAATGCGAAGCTGCCGCGGGGCAGGCCGACAACGTGGTCGCCAACGCGCCGCACACCGCCGTCGAGATCGCCGGCGAATGGACGCATCCCTACACCCGCGCCGAGGCGGCATTCCCGCTCGCATGGGTGCGCGAAGCCAAGTTCTTCCCCTACGTAACCAAGATCGACAACGGCTACGGCGACCGCAACCTCTGCTGCCGCAACTGCGAATAGGCTGTCCCGAACCGGCTACTACGTACCAAAAACGCGGGCACGCACGCCGGCACCGTAAGCATCGCGGCACGTATCCGGCCCCGGCATTTCACCCGGACAGACCCGACGAAACGGGCCGAAAGCAACAGAAGCGGAAAATAATTTTTTTTTTGCACGATTTTAGCATAATAGGGAGATAAGCTTCCATAAAACCAGATAAATTCCGCAGTAATTGCAAATCCGGAACTTAATTTCTATCTTTGCCAATCAATTACATGCAATAAATCCTAATCAGATTACAATGAAAGTAGAACAGAACAAAATGGTCGGCGTGGACTACAAGCTCACTGTCGACGGACAAATCGCAGACCAGTCGCGCCCGGGACAGCCGCTCGAATTCATCTTCGGGACAGGCATGCTGCTTCCCAAATTCGAGGAGGCAATCCTGGGCAAGGAGATCGGCGAGGCCGTCTCGTTCACCCTCGAGCCCAAGGACGGCTACGGCGAGCTGATCGCCGATGCCGTGGTAGACCTGCCGAAAAATATATTCATGGTCGACGGCAAACTGGCCGAAGACATCCTCTTCGTGGGTTCGCAGGTGCCGATGAGCGACAACCAGGGCAACCGCATGATGGGTATCGTCAAGGAGGTCGGCGACGAAACCGTGAAGATGGACTTCAACCACCCGATGGCGGGCAAGACGCTCAATTTCGACGTCGAGGTCGTATCAGTGCGCGACGTAACGCCCGAAGACTTGCAGGGCGGCTGTTCATGCGGCGACTGCGGGGATGACTGCGGCGGCGGGTGCGACCATGGGGACGGCCACTGCGACTGCCATTAACGAACACGAAGCGGGACTGGAAAGCCCCGCTTTTTTAAACCCGGATACCGTATTACTGTATTATGCGGCCCTGGCCCAACTTGCCACGGTGGCCGACAGCGGTACTTTTCACGACCTGCCGGGACTGGAGGTGAAAGACGCGGATTCCACAGGCGCCGCAGGCAGCAGGGAACCTTCGCCCAGGCCGGGAGGCGGCTCCGCTTTCGCCGCCCCACCCTGCAAACCGGAATCTTCGGTTCCAACCCCGGCAACAAGACAACCAATAAACCGTGTTCACGCTGCGACAATACCTCACGACACTGGCCGACACCCACGGATTGACGAAAACCCTGGGCGGCATGGAGGTATGCCGTGACAGCCGGGGCCGCATGTGCTACACCGTAGGCAACAGCGCCATCGTCTTCCGTGTCCGCCACGAAGGGCATATCCGCTCGCTGCGGTGCTACATGCATCCGCCGCGCCACCTGGCGGAGATTTACGGCGAACGGCTGCTGCCGCAGGAGCTGTACCTCTACGACTCGCCCCGGAGCGGGGTTTGGGTCGACGTCGTACTGGGCGACTGGATCGAAGGCGCGACGCTCCACGAAGCCGTCGCAGAGGCGGCCGCGGCAGAAGACGCAACACGGTTGGGGCAACTGGCCGCGGCGTTCGACCGCCTGGCCGCAAGGCTTACGTCGGACGACTGGGCACACGGAGACCTCAAACCCGAAAATATCGTCGTGGATTCCTCGGGGCGGCTGCACCTGATCGACCTCGATGCCATGTACCTGCCCGCATTCGCCGGGGAGGCGAGCCCCGAACTGGGTACCGCGGCCTTCCAACACCCGGCACGGACGATCCGCGACTTCAATGCCTCGCTCGACGACTACCCCGCGGCGCTGATCTCGACGGCCCTTCATGCGCTGGCGCTCGACCCCACCTTGTACGTACGCTACCCCGATGCCGACGGGCTGCTCTTCTCCCCGCAGCAGATCCGCACCGACGAGGCGCTCCGCGAGGCCATCGCGCTTTTCGAACGCGAAGGGCTGGCCGTGCAGTACCGCATCGCACGGTTGCTGTATGCACCCACGCCCCGTTTGTTCGGGCTGCCGGAGTTGCTGGCATGGGCCGCACGCACTGGCGGGCCCCCGTGCGGCGGGAGAGAAGGCGAAGAGACAACCGGGAATACGGGCGGGGACAAAAGCGGGGACACGGACGGCGGCGCAGAGAGGTATCCAGCCGGAAATACAGGGTGCGGCGCGGACAAGCACACAGGCGGAGGCACAAGAGGTATAACCGGGAATACAGGGTACGGCAGGGACAAGCACACAGACGGGGACACAAGCGGCGGAGAGTTGTTTGCGGGCAAAGACGGAGACGTACGGAACGACGGCGGCGCAGTTTCGCCGGAGCTGTTCGTCGGGAACGGCCTGTGGGGTTACAGGACACCGGAGCGGATCGTCATACCGCCGCTCTACGACTGCGGATTCGACTTTACCGAAGGGCTTGCCGCCGTCAGGGTGGGCCAGGCTTGGCACTACATCGACATCGAAGGGCGCACCCGGATACGATGTGCGGGGTACGAAGCCGTAAAACCCTTCCGCAACGGCCGTGCGGAGGTCATCCGTGACGGCAGGCGGCTGGAAATCGACCGCGCAGGGCGCGAGTTTGAAATTTAGCCGCAATTCGTTATATTTGCATCTGCTAAATACGATTGTGATGCCCCAATTCAGAAATATGACACCGGCGGAAATCGCCGCGGTCGAGTCGCTCGGCTCCTCGGCCGAAGCGTGGTCGCAAGTGTCGGTCACCGACGATTTCACCCCCTTCCAGTTGCTGCAAAGCCACCTGGAAGGCAAGGTCGTGATCGGCTCCGGAGCACGCATCATCCGCTCACGGGTGTGCAACTACCACCTCGGCGAAGGGGCGCTCGTCGAAGGGGTCACGGCACTCGAATGCCGCCGCAGGAGCACGTTCGGGAACGGCGTGGGCGTGGCGACGATGAACGAATGCGGCGGGCGCACGGTGAAGATTTACGACCGCCTTTCGGCACAGGCAGCCTATCTGATGGCCGTCTACCGGCACCGCCCGCAGACCATGGCGGCCCTGGAAAAGATGGTCGACGACTATGCCGAAACCCGCGCCTCGCAGACGGGGAGCGTCGGCAAGGACAGCCGCATCATCGGCGCCAGGTTCATCCGCGAAGTCCGCATCGGCGACAACGTCACCGTCGACGGCGCCTCCCTGCTCGAAAACGGCACGGTCTGCGACGGCGCGCACATCGGCGTGGATGTCAAGACCTACGACTTCATCGCCGCGGAAAACGCCCGGATCGACAACGGCTCGATCGTCGAACGCTGTTTCGTGGGCGAAAGCTGCCGGCTGGACAAGGCCTTCACGGCGGCCGAATCGCTGTTCTTCGCCAATTCGCACTGCGAGAACGGCGAGGCCGCCTCGATCTTCGCGGGGCCCTACACCGTCTCGCACCACAAGTCGTCGCTGCTCATCGCGGGCATGTTCTCGTTTTTCAACGCGGGCAGCGGCTCGAACCAGAGCAACCACCTGTTCAAGAGCGGCGCCGTGCACCAGGCGGTGCACCTCAGGGGCTGCAAGTTCGCCAGCGGCGCCTACATCATGTCCCCTGCGCTGGAAGGGGCTTTCACGATGATCATGGGGCACCACTCGTTCCACCACGACACGTCGGCCTTCCCCTACTCATACCTGATCGAAAAGGAGGGGCGTTCGGTGCTCATGCCCGGGGCGAACCTCACCAGCTACGGAGCCGTGCGCGACATCGAGAAATGGCCGGCACGCGACCGCCGCACCATACGGCGCGACGTCATCAACTTCGAAGAATACAACCCTTATATCACCTCGGGAATGCTCAGGGCCGTGGATACGCTCCACGCGATCGCAGAGGAAGACCCCGACGCCCCGACGTACGTCCACCAGAAGGCGATCATCCGCGCGGCGGCCCTCAAACGGGGCATCGGACTCTACAACCGCTTCATCGTGGCGGCGCTGGGCGCGATGCTCGACCGGGGAGAATCGGCGGAACGCTACGACGGCAGCGGCCGCTGGCTCGACATCGCCGGGCAGTATATCACCAAACGCGAAGTCGAGGCCATCCTCGATGCCATAGACCACGGCGAACTGACCTCGCCCGAAGAGGTGGACAACCGGTTCAGGGTCTTTTCCGTCCACTACGACGACTACGCCCACAGCTGGGCCGAAGGGGTCTACGCATCGCTGCTGGGACACATCCCGACCGTGGCGGAGATAGAAGAGGCCATCGCGGCGGGGCGCAACGCCCGCGCGACGATGCGCCGTACGACCGACGCCGACCGCGACCGCGACTGCTCGCTCGACATGGCGGTCAGCTACGGCCTCGACAGCGACGACGAAGGGGAAGTACGCGACGACTACTACTCCGTCCGGGGACTTAAATAGACGCAACATGTATACACAGAGCATCACACGCAACCACCGCACGGCATTCATCCTGGCCATAGACGGCTCGGGGTCGATGGCCGAAAGCATCCTCTTCCGGGGACGCTGCATGACCAAGGCCGAAGCGGTTGCAACCATCACCAACGACCTGCTGTTCGAGCTCGTCGAACGGGCACGCCGCAGCGACGGCGTACGCGACTATTACGACATCGCCGTGGTCGGCTATTCGGGCGACGACGAGGTACGCTCGCTGCTGCCCGGAGGCGAGGATCTGGTGCCTGTCAGCGCCCTGGCGGCACAGGAGATGCCGGTGCACACGGAGGTGATCGAACACCGGCTTCCCGACGGCAGCATCGCCCTACGGGAGATTCCCGCACCGGCGTGGATCAAGCCCCTGTCGGCCGGGCAGACGCCGATGTGCGAGGCACTGCGCCGCGTGAGGGACATAGCCGCCAGCTGGACTTCCCGCACGGCCAACGCCGAAAGTTTCCCTCCCGTGGTCTTCAATATCACCGACGGCGAGGCCACGGACTGCGACAACGAGGAGCTACGTGCGGTCTGCGACCAGATCAAGGCGCTGGGCACCGTCGACGGCAACGTCCTGCTGATCAACATCCATATCGCTGCCGGGGATACCGAACGGCCGGTATTCTTCCCCGAGGCGCACGAAGCCCGGTATACGAACCGGTATGCCTCGCTGCTCTACGACTGTTCGAGCGAAATGCCCGCGGTCTTCAACGAGGCCATCCGCGAAGCCAAGGGCCCGGGTGCGATCCCGCCCTTCCGCGGCATGAGCTACAACGCCTCGGCGGCCCAGCTGGTCGCCATGCTCAACATAGGTTCCATCAGCGTCAAAACCGAATAGAGATGATAGTGACCCTGCAACATTTCTCCCGGGCACTGCTGACGCCCGACCTGTCGCTGGCGATGCTTGCCGACGCCCGCCCCGTTACGGAACCCAACGGCATGCCGCGCCTGGTGCGCACGACGCGTTTCGCCGAGGCTGAAGTCGAATGGCGGGGCGAGCGGTGGCTCGTCGCCATGCCCCTCAACCCGTCGGCCATGCCCCGGATCGAACGCACGGTCTCGGCGCTGCGCAAACTCAACACCGGCTACCTGGCCGAATGCCGCATACTGCCGGGCGAAATGCGCTGGCACGACGCGGCGGGCACGGAACGGCACACGGATCTGGTATTGCAGCACCTGCCCGCCGGAAGGGAGTTCGCCGAAGCGCTGCTTGCCGAGGACAAAACGACGCTGCTCGCGGCGCTCGACGCCTTGCAGGCGGCGCTCGGGGAGCTGGAATTCACGCACAACAACCTCAAGGAAGCGAACCTCCGCTGGCACCGGGGACGGTTCGTCCCGATACGCTATTACGATGCCCGAATCGGAGCAGCGGAGCCCGGCACGGCTGACAGGGAGGCATTCGACGTCCTCCGGCACAGGATCGCCGAGGCACCCGTGCCCCGCCAGACGGCCAACGACGTCACGGTGCCCTACAACCCGCTGCGCAGTCTGACCGGACACCGGTGGACGAGCCACGTATTCGAAGGGCTGGTGTGCGTGGAGGACGACAACGGGTTCGGGTTCGTGGATACGGACAACAACCCGGTGATCCCGGCGCAGTTCGTCTGGGCGGGCGATTTCCGCGAAGGCCGCGCCGAGGTACAGACGCAGACGGGGATGGGGCTGATCGACCGCCGGGGCTGTTACGTCATACCTCCCGAATACGAAATCGTCGACTACGACCCCGCCGCCAGCGTGGTGCATGTGCGCAACAACGGGCACTGGGCGCTGTTCGACTACCTGGGACGCCGCCTCACGGAGTTCCGGACGGAAGTCCCGGAGCCCTGCGGGCCTGAAATTTGCAGGTGACAACGGCAATATTAGATATTTCGCCGTTATCGGCGCCTTCCGGCTGCATTGGCAAACCCGGCCCGGAGGGGCGCTGCCCGGCACAACCGGAAAAGGCGACCGGCGGGACTTCGGAGCATATAATCACGATAACAAATACAAAAAATTACAAGTCATGGAAGAAACGATCAAATGCCTGATTATCGGCAGCGGCCCCGCAGGATACACGGCCGCCATCTATACGTCGCGTGCAAACCTCCAGCCCGTGCTCTACGAGGGCATCGAACCGGGCGGGCAGCTCACGACGACGACCGACGTGGAGAATTTCCCGGGCTACCCCGACGGGGTCAGCGGCCAGCAGATGATGGCCGACATGCGGCGTCAGGCCGAGCGCTTCGGCACCGAGATCCGCACGGGCACAGCCACCCGCGTAGACCTCGCGTCGCGGCCGTTCCACGTGGTGATCGACGGCGAGAAGGAGATCAGGGCCGAAAGCCTGATCATTGCCACGGGCGCCTCGGCCAGATACCTGGGGCTCCCCTCGGAGACGAAATTCCGCGGCATGGGCGTGAGTGCCTGCGCCACCTGCGACGGCTTCTTCTACCGTAAAAAGGACGTGGCCGTGGTCGGCGGCGGCGACACCGCCTGCGAGGAGGCCACCTACCTCGCCTCGATCTGCCGCAAGGTCTACATGATCGTGCGCAAACCCCACCTGCGCGCCTCGAAGGCGATGCAGCAGCGCGTGTTCAGCACCCCCAACATCGAGGTGATATTCAACCACAACACCGCCGAGGTACTGGGCGACGAGTCGGGCGTGACGGGCGCACTGCTGCGCTGCAACGACGGCAAGGAGGTGAAGATCGACATCTCGGGCTTCTTCCTGGCCATCGGACACCATCCCAACACGGAGTTGTTCCGCGACCAGTTGCAGCTCGACGCCGAAGGCTACATCAAGGTCGAACCGGGCACGTCGATAACCAACATCGAAGGCGTCTTCGCCGCGGGCGACGTCCGCGACCCGCACTACCGGCAGGCCGTCACGGCGGCCGCTTCGGGCTGCATCGCGGCCATCGACTGCGAGCGTTTCCTGTTAAGCCGGGCCAACTAAAAACGCATGAGTTTCAGCGTCACCATACTGGGGTCTTCCTCCGCGAAGCCCACCCTGAGCCGGCATCCGTCGGCGCAGGTGGTCAACGTGCACGAGCAGTACTACCTGGTCGATGCGGGCGAAGGGGTACAGCAACAGTTGATCCGTTACGGCATCAACCCGCTCAGGCTACGTGCCGTGTTCATCTCGCACCTGCACGGCGACCATGTATTCGGGCTGTTCCCGCTGATCTCGACGCTGGCGCTCTACGGCCGCAAGACCCCGCTGCGGGTATTCGCCCCGGCACCGATGGGCGAGATTCTGGCCTGCCACCTCAAATATTTCGACAGCGAACTGCCCTACCCGGTCGTATGGACGGAGGTCGACACGACCAAGCATGCGCTGCTGATGGAAAACCGTACGCTGGAGGTGTGGAGCATACCGCTGCGCCACCGCGTGCCGACGGCGGGGTTCCTTTTCCGCGAAAAGGAGCCGGCGCTGAACGTCGACAAGTTCAAGATTACGAAATACGGGCTTTCGGTCGCACAGATCACCGCCGCAAAGCGGGGCGAGGACGTCACGCTCTCCACGGGGGAGGTGATCCCCAACGGGGAACTGACCTACCGTCCCTACGCCCCTCGGTCGTACGCTTACTTGTCGGACACCAACTTTTCGGCCAAGGCCGCAGCACTGGCAGCAGGCGCCGACCTGATGTACCACGAGGCGACCTACGCCGCAGCGGAGCAGAAGGCGGCGCGGGAGCGCGGGCACTCGACGACGACCGACGCGGCCAAGGCTGCCCTGAAAGCCGGGGCGAAACGGCTGGTGATCGGGCATTACTCGTCGCGCTACAAGGATGAAAACATGCTGGTCGAAGAGGCCCGTGCGATCTTCCCCGAAACCTACCCCGCCACCGAAGGGATGACGTTCACCTTAGAAAAACAACGATGACAAAAGCCGACATACAACTCGTCCGCGCGCTGGCCGACAAACGCGGGCGCACGGAGCACGGACTGTTCGTCGCCGAAGGGGAGAAACTCATCGGCGAGCTGCGTACGTCGCACCTCGGGGTACGCAAGATATTCGCCCTGGAAGGGCTGTTTTCAGGGCCGGAAGTCGAGGTCGTCGGCACGAAGGAGATGGAGCGGCTGTCGCTGCTGAAAACAGCCTCCAACTCGCTGGCGCTGGTCGAAATACCGCATTACGGACTGGATATGCGGGCTCTCGCGGGACGGCTGACGCTGGCGCTCGACGACGTGCAGAACCCGGGCAATCTGGGCACGATCGTCCGGCTGGCCGACTGGTTCGGCATCACGGACATCGTCTGCTCGGAGGCCTCGGCCGACTGTTTCAACCCCAAGGTCGTGCAGGCCACGATGGGCGCCATACTCCGCGTGAGGGTGCACTACACCGACCTGGGAGGGTTCCTGCGCCAAGCCGCGGACGCCGGGCTGCCGGTGTGCGGGACTTTCCTGGAGGGGGAGAACATCTACGGGGCGTCGCTCCCGGAGGCAGGGATCGTCGTCATGGGCAACGAGGGGCGCGGCATTTCGGACGCCGCGGCCGCGACCGTCACCCGCAAATTGTTCATCCCGCCTTACCCGGCCGGCCGGCGGGGTTCGGAATCGCTCAACGTGGCGATGGCGACGGGGATCGTCTGCGCCGAATTCCGGCGGCAGGCAAGCACGACGGGCACGGGACAGGCGTAAAGGAGCAAAAAACAGAAGGAAGGAGCCGCAAACAGACAAGGGCAATTCCCGTCATAACGCAGACGACGGGAAAAACCTGAAATCGACGGGTGGGGCCGCGGACAGACAGGCGGCACCGCTATTTACCGGGTACCGACCGTCTGCCGCAACTCCAAACCGGGCATAAGCGGGACGACATCGACGAGTTCGAGGGAGAGCACCATATCGAGGGTGCCCTCCTTGTATTTCCGGAAATGGGGCGTCGTGATATGGCTTTCATAGGCCGCACGGTCGGCATAAATCTCCAGAATCGTCACCTGTCCGGGCGCCTCCTTCGCCGCGACAGCATAGAGCGCCAACACGCCGGGTTCGAGACGCAGCGAAGCCTCGATCTCCTCCTGTAAAAAAGCGTTGTAGCCGGCCAGGCGCGCCGGATCGACCGTGATTTTCGACAGCCGCACCAACTGCTGCCCCGCAACCGGGGCCTCCGGCCCTTTCGGGGGTTCCTGCGCTTTGGCGGCGGAAAATGCAAGCAGGCCCGACAAAAGCATGAACAAACCTTTTTTCATCATTGCATTTCAATTATTATCGGGTTAACAAGAGCCGCCCGTCCCGGTTACGGGAGGGCAAAGCAGGACACCGGAAACCATACCACGCATTCGACATCTCACACCGGGTCGGCACACCGTTCACGCAGCCCGGCAACAATGCGGCGCACCGATTCCAGGGCTTCGGCACACCGCTCGGGCGGCAGAAGGCGCGCCGCATCGAGCCGTTCGATGCTCCGCAGGAGGCACTCCACGGCATAGCGCATTTCGTCCAGCTCGATCCCCGAGGCGGCAGCAAGGTCGGTAGCAGCCAGCCGTGTCACCGCGGAACGGGCGCAGAGGTCGAAATCCGCGACCAGGGCATTGCATCTGCGGCGGTCGTAGGGCGGAATCCAAAGGGTCTCGAACATCAGCCGGAAAACCGCGGCGACCAGGATCGGGTTGTTTTTCCGTGTAATTTTTTTTGCGCAAGGTTCCATCTTTCAGAGCTGTTGCTCGGAAAAAAGCGCGGGCAAAGATACCGAATCCACCATCGAGGTATTGGACGACCTGTAACGTAGAATGCGGCCAATGCCCACGCCGAAAAACAGCGAGAGCATCAACCTTTGTTCCTTACGCTACACGAAAGTGTCCAATTTCCGATGGTAAGAAAAAAGCCGATGCGCCTTTATCCGAATATGTCGGCAACCCTAACAGGCTGCATAAGACAAAGGTAGGAAAAATAAGCCCATCCGCAAAACATTCCGGGCCGCAGGAATGCAAAATTTCATTTAAATTCGATCCGGCGCATTGCCAATTCTGAATAATATGTATCTTTGTAAGTTGAAATATATGTATCTATGTCTGAATGCAAACTCAAAATAGGCATCACGCAGGGAGATCCGAACGGCATCGGCTGGGAGGTGATCCTCAAGGCCCTTTCCGACCCGCGCATGACGGAGCTCTTCACGCCCGTCGTCTACGGTTCGCCCGCGGCGGCGGCCTATTACCGAAATACGCTGGGCGACACCGAACCGGTGGCGTTCAACACCGTGCCCGCGGCACGCGACACCCGCCGCGGCAAGGCCAACCTGGTCGTATGCGGGGAGGCCGGGCAGCCGGAGCCGGGCAAGGCTTCGCCCCAGGCCGGACGCGCTGCGGTCGAAGCGCTGCGCACGGCGACGCAGGATTTGAAAGAGGGGACGCTCGACGCCATCGTCACGGCGCCCTTCAACAAGGAGAGCGTGCAGGGCGACGATTTCAGCTACACGGGCCACACCGAATTCTTCGGGGCGGAACTGGGCGGGGAGCCGATGATGATCCTATGCAGCGACGTGCTGCGCGTAGGACTGGTCACCAAGCACATCCCCGTGTCGGAGATCAGCCGCAGCATTTCCAGGGAGAAGATCGTGCACGACCTCCATACGCTGCGCCGCTCGCTCATCGAGGATTTCGGCATCGTCGAGCCGCGCATCGCCGTGATGGCGCTCAACCCCCACGCCGGGGACGGCGGGCTGCTCGGAAACGAGGAACAGGAGATCATCCGCCCGGCCATCGTCGAGGCATTCAGGCAGGGCGTGCTGGCATTCGGCCCCTTTGCGGCCGACGGGCTGTTCGCCGGGGGCGGATACGCCAAGTACGACGGCATCCTGGCCATGTACCACGACCAGGGGCTGGCGCCGTTCAAGACGCTCTCGCCCGACGGCGTGAACTTCACGGCGGGGCTCGCCAAGGTACGCACGTCGCCCGACCACGGCACGGCCTACGACATCGCGGGGCAGGACAAGGCCGATGCGCAGTCGATGAGGTCGGCGATCTACGCCGCCATCGACATCGTGGAGCACCGCCGCGCCTGGACGGAATGGAGCCGCAACCCGTTGCAGCGCGCCGAGCGCGAGAAAGGCGGACGCGACATCTCGGTCAAAGACCTGCCGCAGACCGAACGGGAGGATTAGTTATGACGCCGCAGAAAAAGATCCGCGTCGGGGCCGGGTTCGTGGCCATATGGGTATTGCTCGGAGGAGCATGGCTCTGCGATTACTTTTTCGGCGACACGGAGTTCTGGAAGCTGGCATCCGGGGAACTGACCGTACTGCTGGGTATCGGCGCCGGGACGGCGATGATCCGGGAAGGGCGCCGCGGACAGGAGGCTGTAAACGCTGCGGGCAAAGATGCGGGATCCGGGAAACAGGCGGCCGAAGAAACACGAACCGGAGAGACACAGACCGGGAACACGGCGGCCAAAGACGCGGGGATTGCAGGGCCGGCGGTCGGAGAAACACAGGCCGGAGAAACACAGGCCGGAAACACGACGGGCAAAGGCACGGCAGCACGCACAGCGCGGCAGCCGGAAGAGAAAAAACGATAAACACCGGGCAACCCGGAAGCGTATTCCGTCTCGTAATTGTGGAAGCGCCGAAGGCCCCGAAAACTTAACTTTATAAATTTTTTATGATCAAAATCACTTTTCCCGACGGTTCGGTGAGGGAGTTCGCCAAAGGGACGACTGCCTTCCAAATCGCAGAGAGCATCAGCCCTCGTTTAGCTGCTGACTCCCTGGCGGCCTCGGTAAACGGCGCAACCGTGGACATGATGCGCCCGATCGAGGAGGACGCCTCGGTCAAATTCTACAAATGGGAGGACGAAGAGGGCAAGCACGCCTTCTGGCACACCTCGTCCCACCTGCTGGCCGAAGCCCTCGAGGCACTCTACCCGGGCATCAAGTTCGGTATCGGCCCGGCCATCGAAAACGGCTTCTACTACGACGTCGATTCGCCGACGCCGATCACCGAGGCCGACCTGCCCAAAATCGAGCAGAAGATGCAGGAGCTTTCCCGCAACAAGGAGCAGCTCATCCGCCGCGAAGTCCCCAAGACCGAAGCACTCAAGACCTTCACCGAGAAGGGCGACCAGTACAAGGTAGAACTGATTACGGACTTGCAGGACGGCACCATCTCATTCTATACCAACGGTGCGTTCACCGACCTCTGCCGGGGGCCGCACATCCCCAACACGGGCTACATCAAGGCCCTGAAACTGACTTCGGTAGCCGGGGCATACTGGCGCGGCAACGAGAAGAACAAGATGCTGACCCGCATCTACGGCATCTCGTTCCCCAAGAAGTCGATGCTCGACGAATACCTCGTGATGATGGAGGAGGCCAAGAAGCGCGACCACCGCAAGCTGGGCAAAGACCTCGAACTGTTCTGTTTCTCGCAGCGCGTGGGACAGGGCCTGCCCCTGTGGCTGCCCAAAGGTGCCGCACTGCGCGACCGTCTGGAGCAGTTCCTGCGGGGCGTGCAGAAGGAATACGGCTACCAGCAGGTGATTACCCCGCATATCGGCAACAAGGAATTGTACGTGACCTCGGGCCACTACGCCAAATACGGCAAGGACTCGTTCCAGCCGATCCACACTCCGATCGAGGGCGAAGAATACCTGCTCAAACCGATGAACTGCCCGCACCACTGCGAAATCTACCGTTCGAAGCCCCGCTCGTACAAGGAGCTGCCCGTCCGCCTGGCGGAGTTCGGCACCGTCTACCGCTACGAGCAGTCGGGCGAGCTGCACGGGCTGACGCGCGTACGCGGGTTCACGCAGGACGACGCTCACCTGTTCGTACGTCCCGACCAGCTGCTCGAAGAGTTCGAGCGCGTGATCGACATCGTGCTTTACATCTTCAAGACGCTGAAGTTCGACAACTATACGGCACAGATTTCGCTCCGCGACCCCAATAACAAGGAGAAGTACATCGGTTCGGACGAGAACTGGGAGAAGGCTGAGAGCGCCATCATGCAGGCAGCCAGGGAGAAAGGGCTCACGACCGTCGTGGAGCTGGGCGAAGCCGCATTCTACGGCCCGAAGCTGGACTTCATGGTCAAGGATGCCATCGGCCGCAAATGGCAGCTGGGCACCATCCAGGTGGACTACAACCTGCCGGAGCGTTTCGACCTGACGTACAAGGGCGCCGACGACAAACTGCACCGCCCGATCATGATCCACCGTGCGCCGTTCGGCTCGATGGAGCGTTTCGTGGCCGTGCTGCTCGAGCACACGGGCGGCAAATTCCCGCTGTGGCTCTCGCCCCAGCAGGTCGTGGTACTCCCGATCTCGGAGAAGTTCAACGATTATGCGCAGAAAGTGGCCGAATACCTGAACCGCAACGACGTCCGCACCGAAATCGACGACCGCAACGAGAAGATCGGCCGCAAGATCCGCGACAACGAACTGAAACGCGTCCCCTACCTACTGATCGTCGGCGAGAAGGAAGAGGCCGAGGGCCTCGTATCCGTTCGCGCACAAGGCGAGGGCGACAAGGGCCAGATGACGATGGAAGCGTTCCGCGACCTGATCGCCGGACTGGTCAAAGAGGAGATCGACGCCAACAAACTGGAAAAGAAATAAAAGAACACATTATTAACTTAACTAATACGTACAACTATCGCAGCACCGAAACCATTCCCGCCGAGGCCGTTTACCCCCGGGAATAACAGACCGAAACCGGCAGCCAATGCCAACAACCGCTTCGGGCGCCGTCCGCCCGTCAAGGAGAACCCCCACCGGATCAACAACGAGATCACGGCTCCGGAAGTGCGTGTGGTCGGCGACAACGTCGGCCAGCCGCAGGTTCTGCCGATCCGCGATGCGCTCAAACTCGCCGACGAACTGGAACTCGACCTGATCGAGATCTCTCCGAAGGCCGAGCCCCCCGTATGCCGCATCGACGATTACCAGAAATTCCTTTACCAGCAAAAGAAGAAAGCCAAGGAACTGAAGGCCAATCAGACGAAAGTGGTCGTGAAGGAGATCCGCTTCGGGCCCCAGACCGACGACCACGACTACAATTTCAAACTCAAGCACGCGCAGAACTTCCTCAAGGAGGGGGCCAAAGTCAAGGCTTACGTCTTCTTCCGCGGCCGTTCGATCGTCTTCAAGGAGCAGGGCGAAATCCTGCTGCTGCGCTTTGCCACCGATCTCGAAGAGTTCGCCAAAGTGGAGGCGATGCCCCGGCTCGACGGCAAGAAGATGAACATGATGCTTGCGCCGAAAGTGAAAAAGTAACAAATGACAAGCGGCCGCAGGCCACGTAATACCCGTGAAAACAACGACGGCGGAACGGAGATATCCGGGCCGCAGGTTGTTGTTTTCGCATTTACAGGAATGGGCCGCCCGGATCATGTCGTTCTGCTCCGGCGCCCAGCTCCTCTATCTCCTGGAACATATCCCGCAAGATAACTTTATGAGCGTTTTGGATAACCGAATATCGAAAACTATTCCCGATCTTTATCCGATAAATGATTAAACTGAAAAAAATGATGAAGAAATGGTTATTATCCGGATGTCTGCTGACTTTGATGGCCTGCGGACAAGTGCCGCAGGAGCGGATCGATTCACTGAAGGAGACCATCGCCGATTATGAAGAGAACGGCGCAGGAGCCGAAATGCCGGAAGAATTCCGTGCATTGCAGGAATCGTTTGCCGAGGTGGAGAGATCGGTGGAAGCCGAAAAAGAAAAAATGTTCAGCAGCTACTCCGCAGTCGAACAGAAGATGGCACAGATCGAAAAACAGTTGGACGACATGGCGTTTACCATCAACGCGCGGAGTGACCGATTTCAGAAGGTGTATAAAAAATTTGCGAGGGAGGTCAGCCTGGGGCTCCTCATGTACGCAAGCCTGCCCAAAGACAAAGCCCGGAGCCTGCCCAAAGAGATGAAGGACGATTTGCAGCGCGCCCTGCAGCCTGCACTCCTGCTGAGAGAACTCATGAAAGCCGAAACCTATGCGCAAAAACATGAGATACTGGATCCGCACGTCGAAAAAATGGAGAAATTGAACCAAACGATGAAGCCCTGGCTTTCGGAGCAGAAATACGACGAGATCCTGAAAAAAGTCGAAGCCCAGCTGAAAAAGACAAATCTCAGCGACGACAGCCAGATCGGGTTCGGGGCGTTTTAAACATCCCGGCCTTTATCCCGCACGGAATCGGACGCAATCCGGTCTTGAACCCGTCCGACTTTTGCGTGTCTTTTGCATCCACAAAAGCGTGAAAAACTGAATACAAGAAATGTTTCGTAAATGAAGGAACTTATCAACTTTTTGACAGATTGGGGCGATATAAGTGTTGGAGTGGTTTTTGTTCTGATACCATTTTCGGCTTTTGTGGCACTTTTTCATCATGTTATTTTAGGCGGAATATACGGTTGGGACTATAAACCTAAATGGCTTCTCTTTGTTCTGGAACCAACTCTTGTATGCTTCTTAGGGGTTATTAAACCGGGCTTTGGCTTGTGTGCGTTGGTGCTTCTTTTTGTACTTACTTTTGTGTTGGCTATTGTCGGCCTTATCATAATGCCTTTGGTGAGGAGATTAAGAAAAGTCAAAGCTGAATACCGGAAAACCGGAAAAAAAGTTTCCGTCTTCACTGCGGGCAAAGTAACGGGAACTTATATATCGGGGATTATTGGAATGCTCGTTATTATGTTTATTATGGAAGTCTCGTTGCCGCTAATATTTTTGGTGGTATTTATTATCCTTCCTCTTTTCGCGCTGAAAAATCCCGGGGGTGACCGTCATTTTATGCGTTTACAGGCAATATTGCCTACCTCTCCTATACGTTCTGTGGCTATGGGGCTTGCCGAAGTGGAAGGAATAGTTGTTCCCGGAGGAAAACTCATTGCTCCTATCGGTGACACGGAGTGTATTGCATACGAATACGAAATAGAAGATATAGACCACGACAGCGAAGGACGAACTTCGTATACCACCGTTCACAGCGAGAATAAATGCAACGCATTCTCCATACAGGACGAAACGGGCATATTGGACGTTACACCCGAAAAGCTGAATCTTTTGTGTCTGCCCATAAACAAGCGGTATCAAAAAGAAGGAAAGCGATACACGCAGCGGTTGTTGTTGCCCGGCGATAAAGTACTGCTTATAGGAATGGCAGATACACGAGGAGGCAAAACGGTTTTCCGGTACGAAGAAACGAAGAAGGTATATACGCTCATGCCTTCACAAACACTCAACAAATACAACAGGGCAAAGCCGCTTATCAATAGTCTGATCTGTTATACCTCCGTTTTGGGTATTATCGCTTCACTGATACTGCTTTGTCACATCGAATACCGTGACGGAGAGTTGCAAATAAACCTGCCTTTCGGCAACAAGGGTATTTCATCCGGTCAGTATGGATATATACTCCCTTCCAATCAAGAAAAAACAATCATCTTTAAGCATCAGTGAATATGGGAATTATTATTGCTTTCGTTATTTTGGGAGTTATCATTGTCGGCATTGTCTCCGGAGGCGTTGCCATTTACAACCGGTTGGTTATGCTGAAGTACAATGTAGATAAAAATTTTGCCAATATCGATGTAATATTAAAGCAGCGTGTAGATGAAATACCCAACCTTATTGCTGTGGTAAAAAAGACACAGGGATACGAAGAATCGCTGTTAAATCAGCTTACAGAGCTACGAACCGCTTTTCTTTCCTCTCGCTCTACCGATGAAAAAGTACAACTGGCTAATGAAGTCGGCAAACTGCTAAATTCCTTTTTCGCCGTTTCGGAAAACTATCCCGAGCTGAAAGCTGTGGAGAGTTTCCGCACCCTCCAACTTCGGGTGTCGGATTTGGAAGATATGCTTTCCGACCGCCGCGAACTCTACAATGAAAGCGTGAATATGTATAATATCGGTATTCACGAAATGCCCGCCTTGTTGTTTGCCCGTCCAATGGGTTATACTGACAAACCGTTGTTGCACATATCTGAAGAGGAGAAAAAATATGACGGAATTCGTTTCTGATATTCTAAATTATCTGCAAAATAACGAGAATGCCCAGGGAGTTGTAGTTGCATTGGCTGCGTTTGGCGTACCTTTATTCTCGTTCCTCTTGTATCTCTTGTTTCGAATACTGCGGATCAAGGTGGGGGCGATGGCAAGCAGAGCTTTGGCGGCATTAGTCACGGGGTATACGTTTTTCGGGTTTATTACGCAAATAATTCTCCTTTTCAGCGGTGTGCCTGCTCTTAAAATGGCACTCATTTGGCTTGCCATGATAATTGTTTACGGAATATTTGTCCTTTTTAATCGTAGAATGATATACAAAATATTGTCTACTTTTAACGAAACAAAGAACAGCGGACAAGAGTCATTAGAATCATAATACATATCCGTATTATTTCTTTGCTTTCCCTCCAATTTTCACATGCACCTTTTTTGTCTCCGCTCTGGTTACGGGCCAGACCACGACCACAATACAACTTACAGTCCTTAGGGAAATGCACGATGCCCTTGCCATAGACTTCAGCGGATTCCTTAAAGCCTTTGAGATCGTCTTTTTTCGTGCTGTCTCTTCCGCCTTCCGAAAATTCGGTTACATTTATAGATGAAACAGCCTTTGAAAGCGTGTAAATCAGCTCTTTGAAAACCATCTGAAACTTTTCCGCCAGCTCAAAAAAGTAACAGGATAGTAACGTAATTCCGGTTTGAGTTGGCTTTTTGATGGTTTTACTTGGCTGCGCCCGTTTGTCCAATCTTCGTCTAAATCGCTATTCGACAGTCTTATCACACCGGTTTGCTCTCACTTTCATTTTTATTTCCTATCTTTACACTCGATGAGCACACCCGACGACATATTCCGCATCGCGGACGAGGCGGCATTCGAAGCGGCGGCGCTGGAGGTATTCCGGCGCCAGGCTGCGGAATGCGCGCCCTACCGCGAGTATCTGTCCCTGATCGGCGTACAGCCCGGGGAGGTGCGGACGGCGGATGCGATCCCCTACTTGCCGATCGGGCTTTTCAAGACCCACGAAGTGTATTGCGGCGGCCCGGAGCCCGAAGCGGTCTTCACTTCGTCGTCCACCACCGGCATGACCCCGTCGCGCCACCCGATGCGCTCGCTGTCGCTCTACGAACAAGCGTTCCGCGCTTCGTTCCGGACGTTCTACGGCGAACCGGCACGGTGGAGCCTCTACGCACTGCTGCCCAACTACCTGCGGCGCAAAGGCTCGTCGCTGGTCTACATGGCCGACCGGCTTTTGTCCGACTGCGGCTCGGGCGGCTTTTACCTCGACGACCACGAAGCCCTGCTGGAGGCGATGCGCCGCGACCCCAAGCCCAAGATCCTGCTGGGCGTGAGCTATGCGCTCTGGGATTTGGCGGAGCGTTACGCCCCGAAGCTGGACGACACAATCGTCATGGAGACGGGCGGCATGAAGGGATACCGCGAGGAGATCCCCAAAGCGGAATTCCACAAAATCCTGTGCGACGCATTCGGAGTAGACAGGATACACTCCGAATACGGCATGGCGGAACTCACGTCGCAGGCCTACTCGCAGGGCGGGAACATCTTCCGCTGCCCGGCCTGGATGCGGGTCGCGGCACGCGACGTGAACGATCCGTTCGACCGCCTGCCGGCAGGCTCCCGCGGCGGGCTGGACATCGCCGACCTGGCTTCATGGTGGTCGTGCGCCTTCATCCAGACCCAGGACGTGGGGCGCGTGGCTGCCGACGGGGCGTTCGAGGTAGAAGGGCGCATCGACCACAGCGACATCAGGGGTTGCAACCTGCTGGTGCAATAATTTACCTGCAAAGCTCCCGGCCACAGTCCGCGGGCCGGTGTCCTTCGCGGGACTCCGGCAGCAGCGACCGACAAGAGGGGGGGGGCATTGACACAGACCGACAAAAAAGAGAGATAGCGATGAAAACAGTAGCATTCGTCCCCTTACGCCTCAACAGCCAGCGGGTAGCGGGCAAAAACCTCCGCCTGCTGGGCGGCGAACCGCTGATGTGCCATATCCTGCGGACGCTCGCCGGCATCGGGGAGATCGACGAGGTGTACGCCTATTGCAGCGACGAACGCATCTGCGAATACCTGCCCCGAAGCGTGCGTTTCCTGCGCCGCAGCCCCGGCCTCGACCGCGACACGACGCT
>NZ_FR893507.1:29779-63162 GCF_000435435.1 Alistipes sp. CAG:29
GACGCTCGGGCGGGAGATCTACGACAGTTTCACGGCCGACGTCGAGGCCGACCTCTACGTGCTGGCGCACGCCACCTCGCCGTTCATCCGCGCGGAGACCGTGGCGGACGCCCTGCGGCACGTGCGGTCGGGGGAGTACGATTCGGCGTTCAGCGCCGAGAAGATCCAGACCTTCGCCTGGTTCGAAGGCCGGCCGCTCAACTATGCGCTGGACGACATCCCCCGCACGCAGACCATAGAGCCGGTCTATATCGAAACCAGCGCATTTTTCATTTTCCCGCGCACGCTCTGGTGCGGCCGCGGACGCCGCATCGGGGAAAAACCCTACATGGCTGTCGTAGACCGCATCGAAGGGCTGGACATCGACAACCCCGAGGATTTCACGATGGCCGAGATCATCGCGGCAAGCCGGCGGCTGGGGTAGGGAACGGGAATCCGAGATGAGCATAAAAAAGCGACCTTTTCCAGGTCGCTTCCTTTATTTCAAAAAGGCGGCGTTACTCCGCCCCGCGTTCGTAGGCGTCGATCATCGAGCCGCGGGTGCGGTTGACGATCCGCGCACCAAGCGACGCGGCATAGTCGCGCAGCACCTCGTGCCCGCGGAAGAGTTCGGCCACCTCGGCCAGGTATACAGACATCGTATAGGGCACATGCGGCACCTTCATGTAGATAGGCTGCGGCGCCCGGGGCCCGGCATCGTAATAGTGGCGGTCGGCACGGCACAGGCGGTTCGCGTCGTCGACGCATAGCCCGTCGAGCAACGTATGATCCACCCCGTAGAGCTCGATCTGCCGGTAACCCAGTAACAGGGCGACGTATTCGCCCACCTGCACGACCGTGCCGAAATTGGCGCTGCCGAGGCCGTGACGGAAAAGCCAGAAGCCGACGCTGCCAAAACCGCGGTAGACCTGCGTATGGAAGCGAACGATGCGGATACGGGGGTTGGGAAGTGCGGCGCGGTAGTCGAACTTTTCGGGATTATAGAACTGTACGTAGAGCGTCATCGGCCACGTGACCTTGCTATCGAGCGTGCGGTAGAGCGCGGCCACGCGGTCGCGGCACTCGCTGTCGCGGAAGAACATCGGGTCGGAAAGGACGTAATAACCCGGCCTGACCACCTCGAAGCGGTCGTCCTCGGCAAAAAAGTTGACCGCCATGAAATCCCTGGCCTCGTATTCGCGGCGCGCGATCAATCGCGGCAGGTCTTCGGCCAGCGAAGGACCGTTGCCGAGAATGACCATCCCGCGCGACGGGTCGCCCGTCGGGCCCGCACGGCGGATATAGTTGCGGAAATTCTCCTTGACGGCCATCACGGCGAAGTAAAGCGCCGTGTCGAACGTATTGCGGATAAATGCGATGAGCTTCTCGGATGCGGTCATGAACAGGGTTTTATTTGCAAATGTAGCAAAAGATCGGTATCTTCGCAAGAAACCAAACCGCAACAAATGGCATCGGCAACCATCTCGGTCATCATACCCCTCTACAACAAGGAGCGCGAAATCGGCGACACCCTACGCTCGGTACTCGCACAGACTTTGCAGCCCACGGAGATCGTCGTCGTGGACGACGGATCGACGGACGGGAGTGCAGACGCCGTGCGTGCCATCGCATCGCCGCTCGTGAAGCTCGTCACGCAAGCGAACGCCGGGGTCTGCGCGGCACGCAACCGCGCCATCGCCGAGTCGGCAGGCGACCTGATCGCCCTGCTCGACGCCGACGACACGTGGGAACCGGGATTCCTGGAGGAGATCGCTTCGATGGCGGCCGAATTCCCGGGCTGCGGGATTTATTCGACAGCCTTCAACATCGTCAGCCATGACGGACGGTTCCCCGCCCCCACCCCCACGGAGCGCGGCGTGGTCGCCGACTTCTTCCGCGACTCGGCGCACCGTTATATCTCGATCCCGTCGGCCAGCGCCGTCCCGCGCGCGGTATTCGAATCAGTGGGCGGATTCCCCGAGGGAATGAAGATCGGCGAGGATCTCTACATGTGGATCAAGATCGCCCGGCGCTACAAGGTCTGCTTTTCGCCCAAGCCGCTGGCAAACTATTCGAAGGTGGCCTCGAACCGTTCGTCGGCCATCTACACGCCCGAGCGGACGCGCTACTCGTTCGAGGAGCTTTACGACCCGGCGGCGGCAGACGGATACAACGAGTTCGTGGCCCGCGCAGCCCTGGGAAAAGCGCTCATCATCAGCGCAAAGGGGGGCACGAAGGATGCGGCGAGGGCGATCCGGTTCTTCGGCTACACGAAGACCTACCGCCGCACGCTGCGCAAGGTACGCATCCTCAACGCCCTGCCCCGCAGCTGGCGGGGGCCGCTGATCGGGCTTTACAACAGCCTGGCATGGCGCATCGCCCGGAAAGGACTCTGAGCCCCGAAAATTCCGACAGCATGAAATACCTTTCGAACCCCTCCGTCGTAAAGGGTCTTTTTACGGCACTCCTCCTGCTGGCGTCATCCGTCGCCCGGCCCCAATCCGCAAATCCGGACACCCCTTCCTACACGATGCGTTCAGGCGGTACCGAACGCTCGTACAAACTCCACCTGCCCCAGGGGCTGCCCCAAGGCGCCCCGCTAGTGGTCGTCCTGCACGGTTACGGCGCGAACAACGACCCGGGCCGCTTCGGGATGAATGCCGCGGCCGACCGCCACGGCTTTGCCGTCTGCTACCCGCAGGGCGCGAAGGACGGCCGGGGCAAGACGTGCTGGAACGTGGGCTACCCGTTCCAGGCCGACATGGCCATCGACGACGTGGAGTTTATCACGCAACTGGTACGGCATTTACAGAAAAAGCACGGGCTGAGCCGCCGCAACGTCTTTTGCACGGGCATGTCGAACGGCGGGGAGATGTGCTACCAGCTTGCGGCGCCGCGCCCCCGCCTGTTCGCGGCTCTGGCGCGCCCCCGCCTGTTCGCGGCCGTGGCACCCGTATCGGGGCTGATGCTCGAATGGCTCTACAAGGCCGACACATCGGATGTGCCCGTGCCCCTGTTCGAAATACACGGCACGGCCGACCGCACGTCGGCGTGGGAGGGCGACCTCGACAATAAAGGCGGCTGGGGCGCCTACGTCGCCGTACCGATGGCCGTACATTACTGGGCAGCCAAGAACAAATGCACCGGCATGCAGACGGACACGATTCCCGGGCGTACGCCGGAGAACGGCCGCAAGGTCATCGCCCACCGCTTCACGGGCGGCACGGGCGGCAGCGAAGTCTGGCTCTACGAGATCGTCGGCGGGAAACATTCGTGGGGCGAACAGGACATCGACACGGGCGAGGAGCTCTGGAAATTTTTCAGCAAGTTCGTGAAATAGACGGAACGGCAGCCGGCAGGCACTTCGGCCACCGACAAAAATGACAGCGATGAAACAGGCAAAAAAGATTGCGGAAGGCAGGAACTACACGGCGGCGGACATCGGCGACGCGGAGGATATAAAATCGTATTCGCTGATTCATGCCAAAACCGGGCAGGAAGTACGGGGCAAACTGTTCCTCAAAGAGCTGACGCGGGCGACCGGCACGGAAATATCGTTCAACAGCATCCCGCCCGGAAGCGGGCCCGGGTATTTCCACAAGCACGACAAAGACGAAGAAACGTACATAATACTCCGGGGTGCGGGCTACTGTCAGGTAGACGGCGACTGCTTTCCGGTCAAAGCGGGGAGCGTCATAAGGGTCGCGCCGGCAGGGGTAAGGGGCCTGTGCAACACCTCGCAGGAGGAGATGGTCTACCTATGCATCCAATCCCGGGAAAATTCACTGGAAAAACATACCTACGACGACGGCACACGGGTAGCGTGTACGCCCCTATGGAAAAAACGCTAAGTCGCAAATAAAAATGAAAGAATGTCTGACAAGCCCTCAGAATTGGCAATCGCCCCTGCCAGAGCTTGTTCAGACGGGGTAAAATCGTTAAAATCAGACTTGTCTGACAGCCTCTCCTGCCATGGGTGCAATACCGGCACATTCGGCGCCCGGTTCCGGGAAAGGCGGAGATAAACCGGCACCTCCCCGTCGCGGGCCGCACCCGCACAGCGCCAGCTCGTGAAGGTCAGCCCCGGTCGCCGGCACCCATTTTCAGTCGCCTCGTCACACCACACCTTTTTATAAAATATTCCCCTATAAACCAAACCGATAGCACGGGGGACAGGACTTCCGCACCGATGCTGAACATTATCTTTTTCAAATTGTTTCAACAATTGGAATAGTTTTGTATGGTTATATAACAAGGTTTATAAAAGGTGTCTTATGACAAGCGTAAAATTAAAGCTGCACAAAAACAAATTACTGAAAGACGGTACTTACCCGCTGGTTTTCCAGATCATCCACAACCGCCGCAAAAAAGTACTGTACACCAACTATAAAATCCGCGAATCCGATTTCGATCCCGTATCGGGAAAAGTCCGCGCGGACGACAGTCGGCAACTTTCGGATCGCAGCGCACAACGGATGAACCGCGCACTGAACAGGGAACGCAAAACGCTGCTGTCGAAAATCGCCTTCTACGAAGAGCACGGCATAGATTTCTGCGTGGAAGACCTGGACAACCGTTCGTCCCGACAGCACAACGTCCATCTGTTGCAATACATGAACAAGCAGATACGCGAAAAAATACTGGCCCGCAGAAACGGAACGGCAGCGGCATACAAAAGCACGCATTCATCGCTGCAGAAATACCTCGGGGGAAAGGATGTGCGGGCGAGCGAAATCAATCCGATGTTCGTCCGCAAATACGAAGAATTCCTCCGCAAACAACAGGTGTCGGACAACACGATTGCCTTTTATATGCGGAACCTGCGAACCATCTACAACAACATTCTCCAAGACGGCTTTCCGTCTGTCGGGGAATCGCCTTTCAAGGCGACACGCACCACGGTGCATAAAACCGTCAAGCGGGCCTTGTCGAAAAAAAACATGGTGCTTCTGGTGCACTGCACGTTCTCCCCCAGCGAACCACTTCTGGAGTTCGCACGGGATATTTTCCTCTTCAGTTTCTACACGCGCGGCATGTCGCTTGTGGACATCGTTTTTCTCAGGAAGGAACACATTTTCGACAATGCGATCCACTATGTCCGGCACAAAAGCAGCCAGCCGCTGCGCATCACGATCACGGAGCCGCTGGCGGCACTTATCGCCAAATACGACAACGATTCCCCCTATATTTTCCCCATTCTGCGCGATAACGCCCCGTTTTCGCATTACGACCAGTACCGCAGCGCACTGGCCCGGATCAACCGCAATCTGAAAAGAGTCGGCTTAAAACTCGGCCTGACCACACCCCTTACCACCTATGTGGCACGCCACACATGGGCGACCCTGGCAAAACAATGCGGCGCTCCGGTTGCAGTCATCAGCGAAGGGTTGGGACATGCCTCGGAGAAAATCACGCATATTTACCTGAAAGAATTCGACAGCGACGTACTGGATCGAATAAACGAAATTGTGACCCGTTTATAGCGAATTTCCAAGGGCCGGAAAAATTTTCCCCGATCGTTTTTATCAAAAAAACAGCCCGGTATTGCATATTTTCCAACAAAAACAGTTATATTTACTATTGTAAAATTACGTCCTCTATTTCCAATAGAGAAACACATAAGGTGATCTTTTAATTCTGTTCTTTTCACGGCGGAAGCTAAGCAATTCCCGCCCCTTTGCAGCACGGCCTGTCCGGGCCTTTTTGCGTCATTTTCCTGACCGAGACAAAGGTCGGGAGTGTTTTTGAAAATCCACTTATCCAAAACGCTCAAAAAGTTATTCTAATTAATCTTTTCCTCATCCAGCGGCATATTCCGCTGATTTTTCATTTTTTATGCGCTCGGCCAACACTCTCGGGGGACACCCGAAATGTGTTTTGCAATATTTGTTGAAGCTTGCCGGCGAAGAAAATTTGAATTCGTAGATCACGTCCTTTATCGTAACCGAAGGATAGCTGAGCATGGCCAGTATGCGGGCATTCTTCTGTTTGAGCAGCCAAGAGTAAACCGATTCACCGAACTCTTCCTTAAATTTCCGAGCCATGTCCGGCACGCTCATTCCCATCACCCGGGCCAGCTCCTCCCGGCTCGACACCTTGTCCTTGTGCTGCAGAACGGCCCCCTTGAAATCGACCCGCTGGCCCATAATCGGGTGCAAAAGCCTGACCATTTCGGTCTTGGTGTAAGCCGTGCGGAAGATGATGAACAACTCCTTCTCCTTTATTTCATGGAGATGCTTGCAGTTGATCCCCGACGAAAGATAAATCTCCAGCAATTTCAAAAACAAATCGAGCGGTTCGCGTACGGGCAAAGCCTTAAAACTGGGATCAAAATCGCCTACACTCTCCAGATAATGCGACAGCATATATTTGTCGCACAAGGAGATATTATTGTGGAAAAAGGTCAGGTCGAGGTAACGTCCGGGCCGGATGACCGTACCCACATAAAGCGATGAAATGGGAATGAAAACAAACTCTCCGGCCCGAACCGATATCGCGCATTCGTTGTCTTTGACGATACTTACCTCCCCCTCCAGAATAAATATCAGATGATTGACTTTAACAGGCTCCTTCTGGTTGTTGAACCGTTTGCCTTCCGACATTTTCCCAAGCGTAAATCCCCCGAACGATTCGGTTTTGTAGTTCAGACACGAGGTGTGATCCGTTTTGTAATGCAACTGCATAATATTACCGTTTAAAAATAGCGTATTTCGCTGTGTCTGCCCGGCAAAAAAGGGTGCCACAGCGAGCATTATGTTTCACCATAATTTCACCGTTACAGCAATATAAAATACTGACAATAAAATAGAAACTAAATATATAGTGACACGCATGACGCAAGTTTAACATCGTGTGAATCGCCGTTTCCGGAAAGTGGGTTCCGAACGAATTATGTATCAATAATTCACAAGCAAAATCACACTTATTATCTCTATTGGAAATAGAGATTACAATAAAAACACACAATATGTTTTCGGATAAAATCGTCTGTGCCATCAGAGTTATGAATCTACTCGCCTACTCGCCACCAGGCCAAAGGAGTGCGCGGGGTATAGATGCGGGCTTCCTGAAGGAACTGCTCGGCGTGGAATACTCACTCTACAAATCCGTAATCAACACGCTCATCATCGGCAACATCTGTTACACCACGGCGCGCATGGTCTATCTCGGCAAAGGGGTCGAACGGGTGACTGTGTACGACCTGATGTACCTCTTCCACAAAGGGCTCCCCATGGGCGCCGCGACAGAGATCGACTGGAACAAAGGCGACTACCTGCACGACAGGCACTACGCGCGTCTGCGGCATCTGGAGACAGAAATCGAGGAAGAGCTCAGGCAGCGGCTGAAGAGCATGCACGTGCTGGCACTGCTCCACCCGGAAGCGGAAAACACGTCCGGGGAAGAAACGGGCCGCAGACCGGCCGACTCCCCCGGCGAAACGATCCGCGACCAGATTCCGGCACACGCGGACAGCCCACTGCCGGAACCCTCTTGAAAAAGATTCATTCCATTAACAAACAATATGTTTCACTAAAAGTCCCAAAATTCACTAAACCCCAATCTTATGAAGAAGAATTTTATCCTTGGATTAGCCGCAATAAGCATGCTGTCCTTTGCATCCTGCGAAACGGATCCCGCCGCCGAGAAAAACCCCGCAGACGACGTGGTAGAGGGCATCCCCACCACAGCCACGATCACGCTGACGAACGCTCCCTCGACGATGGCGACCGAAAACGGAACCCCGCCAGAATCAGATTTTGCGGAAGCCACCCTTTACGTATTTAACAACGCCGACGTACTGGAATCGATCGTACCGTTCTCGGTCGAAGACGTCGATGCAAAAAAAGTAACGTTCCAGACCACGACCGGCGCAAAACGCCTCTTCGTATGCGCCAACATGAACGACATACTTGCGAACTTCAATTTCAAGACGGTTACGACCGCTGCCACACCGACTGAGGTCACCAAGCTGGACGCATTCAAGAAAACACAGGCAGCCATAGCCGACTTTACGTCCATAACCGGCGCAGGCAAATTCTGGATGACGAACCTGGAAGCACAGCCGGCCCAGAAGACAGTAACCGCGAGCGGCGAGAACAAATTCACGGTCACCATCGGCCGCGCGTGTGCCAAAGTAAGGCTTAGCCTGGGTACAGGCGTGGTAGGAAGCGGAGGTACGCTGGACAACCTCAAGTTCAAGACCAAAAACAACCCCGACAAAATGTATCTGATGCCGGTTTATGAGGGCGCCAACTATACGGGCAAGCAACTGCTGACCCCGTATTATGGGGCGACCACGCAGGGAACCTACATCGACGGAAGCGCCCAGGTATCATTTTCGACGGAAGGCGGCATATCCTACCTCACCGAGAACAGTAACGCGACAATCTTGGCTGGCAAAGCATCCTACCTGGAGGTTGAAGGCATCTGGACGCCGAATGTGGATCAGATCTTGGATAAAGACGGCAATCCCGGCGCAGCATTGACAAACAACGACTTCTGGCGCGTCGCCCTAAAATCAGGAGGCGTAATCACGGGTTACAAGCCCGGCTGCTACAACGAACTTCCCTCAACGGGCCAGATCGGTTCAGGTAATGAAGCCATTAAATACACGGGCGGCAAGTGCTACTACGCGATTTACCTTCAGGATAAGAACGCAGGCTCCGACAAGGAACTTCCGCTGCGCTACACGGTCAAGCGCAACACGCTCTTCGACGTGGTTATCTCCAGCATCAGCGGCCCCGGTGCGAACGACCCCGGCGGCGTGGTACCCGATCCCACCAAACCCGTAGAAACGGTGGTAAGCATGGAAGTTAACATCACCATCGCACCTTGGACTATCGCTAACCTGTCGGCCGGTATTTAGTAATTCGCCCGGAACCTGCCCCGACCGGAGCAGGTTCCGGGCAAATTATTTATCGAATCGCATATTATGAAAAACATATTCAAATCAACCCTTTGCGTGCTCGCACTGTCGCTGGGGATGTTTTCCTGCAATACGGAAGATCCCGGAAGCGATACGGGCGGCGGCGAAGGCAAGGAAGGCCAGGTGGTAATCAACCTGGGCTTCGACAAGGCTCCATCGACACAGGCTTCCTACCCTACGTCCACGGCCAAGCCCACGACCTCGTGGACGGACAACATCAAAGACTTGCACATCCTCTTCGTGAGCACCGCGGACAACCGCGTAAAGGCGGCCCGCGAACTTCAATTGCCCCAGGACGGCACAACCGGCACCCATAATTTCGTACTCCAGAACATTCCGGCCAGTCCGGCGGGCGCCCATTACAACGTGTACGTAGTCGCCAACTCCGCGACCGGAAACAACATCGAACGCACCTGGGAACCGGCCGCCGCCGTAGGGTACGAGATCAGCACCCTGCTCATGAAACTCCAGGAGAAAACCCTCGGGGAGAAACCGGCTCCTCCGGCCGAGAATCCAGAGAAGGATTCCAAGGGGTACGAGGAACCCGCGGAGATATTCATAGGCGTCCTGCCCAACGTGGATATACTCGCAGACCAGAACAACACGCTCAGCACGATCACGCTGAAGCGCGCCGTGAGCATGATGCGCGTGCGTATCAACCAGAGCCTCTCGGGCAATGAGTCAGTCCAGTTCGACGTAGACGAGGCGAGTTTCCGTATCCGCCGCGTCGGCACGAGCGTCAACGTGCTCAGCACGGTCGGCTTCGCTTCGCCCAAGCGCGAACAGGCGGTACTCTATGTCAAAGGCAAGTTCAACGACGCGGATCCCGAAAGCGGTTACAGCACGGGAACCATACTCGACCCGACCAACAAGCTGACCCTGTGGAAAGACATCAGGCTCCTCCCGGGAGGAAGCGAAACGGAAAGCAAGGAGAAGTTCGATATCGTGCTGATCGGCAAAGCGCCCGCCGGCTATATCCCGCTGTCACACACCACAGGCCTCACGGCCCCGGCCCTGGTGGCATGGAGCGGCGCCGTGCAGAAAGGCGTTACAGCCAACAACATCCTCGAAGTAAACCTGACGCTGAATTCCCGGGGCAAGTGGCTCGATGATCCCGACGATCCGGGTATTCCCGAACCCGGACAGTACGGCGACGTAACGATCGACGTCAATCTGGCGGACTGGGGAAGCATCGAGTCCAACGACATCCCCCTGTAACTCCCTCCCGGAGCAGCAATCCGTGGTTTCACGGACTGCTGCTCCTTAACCTTAACATCCGATGAAAAAAACTTTTTACTCGATTTTAGCATACATCTTTCTGGGGCTCACCGCTGTAATCTGCATATACGCCGTTTACGCATATGCGACCGGGGAAGGATTCTCCATGTGGCTGCTCTTAAAGGGGTTACTCGGATTGGCCTGCGGACTGAGCCTGCTCGCCGAGGCCCGCAAACCGGGGGAAGGGGAAGAAACAGGAGAAAAAAACGAATAACCGGACAATCCGGAAACGAAATGCTGAAGGAACGGCTGCGAAAAGTACCGCAGGGAGCCCTCGGCATTTATAGATTCCGGCAGGGGGAAATCCACACGCCCAAAATAAATGAAAATGAAATTCTTGCCGAAATATACGCGAATGACTGCCGGGATACTCCTGCTCTATTCCCTCGCATCATGCACATACGACTATTTCGTAGACGAAAATAACCTCTGGATATACGTTCCGCAGGTCAAAGAGGGTACGATACGGGACTTCTACATCGCATTCCACGACGAAGCGGGCAGCCATATGCGCAGCAGCCATATTTATGCCCCGTTCAATAAAAACGAGCTTATGCTCGACGGAACGTTACGCTTCAAACTCAAGCCGGGAGAAACCAGCGTCACCTGTTTCGCCCAAATCGGGGACATGCCCGTAAGCGAGGGGCAGCTCTACTCGGACTCCTATCTCTCGGCAAAGCCCCTGAAGGGCGCCGAACACACGTTCACACCGCTCCCGGCAGGCTCCAAAACCGGTACGCAGAACAAAAGCACGGCCACGGGCAAGCCGACCGACCCCGATCAGCCCCGCTTTTCCAAAACCAGGCTGTCGTTATACCCCATCGGGCATCCCGACGCAAAAAAGATACATACCATCGATATCAGCGAAGAAAATTCCTACAACGGAAAAATCACGAACGAATTCAAGAATTTCGCCGGGTTGGGAGTCACCCGCATAGAAATACATTACACGGGACTTGCAACCCGCCTCTGTTTCGACGGACACTTCGACAATTTCACGCCACAGGACAAAATTCAGGTAAGTTACGACCTGCCCGCCGCCGGACAGGCCGGGCCGGATTACAGCTTCTCAGAGAGCTATTTCCCGTCATCGGGCTATGATATAGACGCTCCCGACGCTCCCGGGACGGCCCTGACTCCGCTGAAAGTCGTTACATATTTTTATGATGACAACGAAATCATCGGACGTTTCGCGTTCGATTCGGGCAATCTGAACGACGGCGGCATGGAACCTCCCGTCGACGAGAACGGCGACAAGATAGACGGCCCTGTTTATTTAACCCCCGGGGCTCAACTCACCTTCACTTACAAGGGTTTCACACTCGTGGCGATCAAACTCTCCGAGTGGGGCGATATCGGTTCAGGAGGTACGACGGATATGTAAATTCCACATGAAAACCCAAAAATACAAACCATAAAAGTCCGATGAGAAAACTATCACGAATACTGGCACTGGGTTCCATTCTCCTGTTCACAGCACCGACAGCGAAAGCCCAGGCGATCAAGACCAATCTGCCGCTCTTACTGGCCGGCACTCCTAATGTCGGCGTGGAATTTATGCTCAGCCAGCAATTTACGATGAATGCCGACATTCTCTGGATGCCCTATATGTTCAAGAAGCACGAAGAGGTCTTCCGCGCCCTGATCGGCAGCGTAGACATGCGTTACTACGTCAAGCCGCGTTACTACTACACCAACAACATGTACGACGGTTTTTACCTCGGGCCTTACGTCGCAGGAGGCAATTTCAATATCGGATTATGGCAAGGCGAGGACAAAGAGAGTTACCGCCGCAAAGGCTGGGGCCTTTCGGCAGGCATATCACTCGGCTATAAGTTCTACCTGTCGAAACATTTTCGCCTCGATCTGAATCTCGGCATCGGATACGCCCACCTGCAATTCGACAAATACCTGCTCGGAGGCGAGTGGAACGGATATGCACTGGAATTAAAAAACACGCGCGCATGGTTCGGGCCGACAAAATTCGGAATCCACCTGACTTACAACATCTTCAAATAATCGGGCAACATAAATTACGTCTATGAAAAAATATCTTCTACTAATATTGCTCGGCACCTTGCTTGCCGGAAACGCATTCGGCGCCCGCAAAGAAATTCCAGACCGTGTACCGAAAGACCAAATGCCCCCTTCGGCGGGGCGGCTTTTCCGCACCGGGCGCATTGAACGAAGCGCGGACGTCAATTTCGTCCGCGGGGATTTCCGTCGTGCAATGACCCTTTACCGGCGTGCGCTCGCTGCCATCGAGAAAAAGTACGACAACGAACGGCTGACCCTGGAGCAGCGTAAAGCACTCTACGGAGACCGTAACGTCCTGGCCCTGAAAATGGCGAGGAACTACATCCTGCTGCAAGACCCCGAAAATGCAGTAACATATTATGAAAAGGTCTGCGCAGCGGCCGACACGCTGATGACGGTCAACGATGTCTGCTTCTTCGTCGACGCCCTCCGGCGTTTAGGAAACAACCAGCAGGCGGAAATCGCAGCTCGCAACTTCGCTTTCCGTCAACCCTACTCCCGCAACCAGCGTTACATCAATACGCTTGCATCTCTTTCCAACGTGCAGCGGTACTACGGCCGTGGGGATGCGGATTACAGGGTGACCCTGCAGACCCTGAATACCCCCGAGGCCGAATACTGGCTCGGGGAGTGGAAGGGCAAACCGTTTTATGCCGTAAGCCGCGGTCAGATGCAGGATCCGCTGAAGATCTTTTATCACCGCACACAATTCTATTCGCTCTACGACGGAACCGTCCCCGAAGTGTTCCGCGACATCCCCCGGGAGTTACAGCGAGGGCCGCTGGCCTTCAGCCCCGACGGGAAGACGATGATCGCCACGGCACTGGTATACCGTAACACCGACCGCATCATATCCACCGATCTCGACGCCGGCCTGTTCGTCAACCAACTCTATTATTCACGCTTCGACAGCGTACGCGGCCGCTGGAGCGATTTCCAGTTCCTGTTCGAGCATCAGGAGGGACACTCCTACGGCCACCCGGCTTTCTTCAACAACGGAAAATCCCTGATATTCTCTTCCGACCGGGAGGGCGGCTACGGCGGCATGGATCTCTACATGACGCATTGGGACGAACAGAAGGGCAATTGGGGTGAACCGGTCAACATGGGACGCGCCGTCAATACCGAGGGAGACGAAATTTACCCTCGTGTAGTGGGCGACGCCCTCTATTTCGCGTCCAACGGCATGGAAGGGTTCGGCAGTTACGACATATACCGGATGAGTATGGTAGACGACATACTGGTTCCGGGAACCCTTTTCCATTATCCGTATCCGGTCAACTCGGTATACAACGATTTCGGAATATTCTTCGACGGGGCCAAAGGCTATTTCATCTCGGATCGCCGTGGCATCGCCGGGAAAGATGACATCTATACGTTCGACAATACGATTTCGCCGCTGAGCAGCAAGTCGGCGATAGGTGTTTCGGCCGAGTACTCGGCCATGGTCGGCAACCTGAACCTGATCTCAGGACTCGGCAACAGCAACACCGAAAGTTACGAAGCCCAGATCATCGAGTCCGAAATATACCCGCAGCCCTCGGTCGGGGACATACTCATAAGCGTTTTTTTCGATTTCAACAGCGACGCGTTGAACAAAGAATCTCTGGATAAACTTTGTAACGTAGTGGAATCAATGGCATTCAACAATTTGAAGGAGATTTCGGTCTTCGGGTACGCAGATGAATTCGGGACTGAGAAATACAACCTCGGCCTGTCGGAAAAGCGGGCCATGGCCGTAGCAAAGGCACTTGTCGAACTGGGAGCCGAGCCTACCCTCTACCCCGAAGGCAAAGGACGGCTGAAGGTTCCCCGCGAAGCATTCATGGAGGCGCTGCGCAAAAAGAAAGAGCACAGTACGGGAATCAACGTCCCGGAGGATCAGCACATCCCGGTTGCCCTCACGTTCGAGGAACAGACCGAGGTGACTCGCAAAGCTCGGCGCGTGGATGTTGTCGTCAGGAAAAAATAATAACCCGGAATTCGGATCGATCAAAAAACTTACAATACAATGAAAACAGGAAAGAATATCTTTTGGGCGTTCGGCATGGCGATGGCGATTTTTGCCGCCAGCCGGGTGCAGGCACAGTTCATGCCGGTCGTGTACGACCGTTCGTACGGCAAGGAAATCCACTATGAACAAGTTTGCCCGGATTTTAGCAACGGTGACGTCGTTGCTGTCGGGGAGAACGGCGGGCATCCTATGGTGATATGGCTCAACCGCTTGGGCGAAAGTATCCTTTCGCGCAAGTTTCCGGCAGGGGATTTTGCGAAAATCACGAATGTCTTTCCCCTGCAGGACGGCAAAGTGCTGCTGGTCGGCTGCCGCACGGTTCCGCCGCGCGACAACCGGGGTGCCACGGGACGCGCCATCGTCCTGACCTCCAATGGGGTCGTAGAGCAGGACGTGCGCGTGGGAGAGCCCGGGTCGTGCATCACATTGGGGAGGCAGCTGGCGGACGGCAGTTTGATCCTCGGCGGGGACTCCCCGGCCGTAACCGGGGGCCGCAAACCTTTCGTATGCAAAATTTCACCCTCGGGACGCGTGATATACAATTATATTCCCACCGCGGGCGAAGTTTGCGTCGGGCTGAACGTATTGGGCAGTTCCACTGAGTACCTTCATGTGGCATTCTCGTCGAAAGACAACGAAGGCAGCTGCGTGGTGCGTCTCGACGAACGTGGAAAGCCGTTCTTCATTACCCAGCTTCCCGACCGCACATTCCATATCGAGAAGATGGCTTCGACCGTTGACGGCGACCTCTATTTGGTTGGCGAGGGCCAGAAAGCGGGGGGAGCAGTAATCAAAATACGCCCTGAAGGCGATATTGTTTTCCAGAAACAGATCGTCCCCACGTCGGTAGAGACAAAACTCGATCAGTTGATCGTCTGCCCCACGGGCGAGATCATGGTCGGCGGAAACGACCTCACCAATTCATATTATGCCCAACTGCGTCCCGACGGGACGGAACTCATCTCGCAGGTGGATCGCGGTGTGATCGCAGGCATCACGCACGACCCCGTATCAGGCTCCTGCGTGGCAAGCCTCTACAATCCGGAAACCTCACAAGGCAAAATCGTCAAGTTCTCACGGCAGGGACACCGCATGTACGAAAAGAACACGGCCGCCAGCTACACTTCGTTACGCATCAACGGCAACGGGGACTTGCTGATGGGCAGCCCGACGACGGGCCGCCTGAGTATGCTTTCCTCGCTGGGCGAACTGCTTTTCGACCGTTACGTCGTCGAAAACACACCGACGCCTTTCGCGGCAGCATCCCTTCCAGCCAATGGCGAAGCGGTATTCCTCTCAGACGGAAGCCGCATCATAAAACTGGCACACGGCATCTACATGAGCGACATCCAGGTCAGCAAACCCATCATGGGAAGTGCCACCGCAACATTCACCGTAACCCTTTCCGGCTACTCCTTTACGCCCGAAGGCGCCCCGCTGCCCGTAACGGTCGACTACAAAACCCGTCCGGTGACCGCCTCAGAGGGCGTTAACTACGACCCCGTGGCGGGAACACTCTCGTTCGTGCCTTCGACGGACGGCAGCGATCGTTACCTCAATAAATTCGCGGTAGAAGTACCTATCAATGCCAACGATTTGCTGGAGGGCAGCCGTACGTTCAACCTCGATCTTTCGAACATCAGCAACAGTTATCTGATCCGCTCCTCGAGCCAGGCCCTGATCAAAGACCAGCCGGCCATAGTACGCCTGATCGGCACCAAGGCTGGCATCGAGGGTGAACAGGACATCGTTTATGAACTGGGCATCTTCAAAACCAACGGCGTGGCGCTGACCAACGCCACGCGTGCCAACATCGTGATCGACGGAATCTACGGCAAAGGCACGGCCGACCAACTGGACTTCGACATGGGACGGCTCCCGCGCCTGACCATCCAGCCTGACATGCACAGCGGGCAGTATCGTGTGCAAACGAAGGAGGACACCCGCTATGAATCGGTCAAAAGCGTCGTCATAGATTTCAGCCAGATTTATGCCATGAGCGACACAGACGTCCACTTCAGCAGTTCCGTGCTGAGCTGCAAGGGAGAACTTTACGACCAGCCGGCGTTAGTAGCCATCGAGTCGTTGGGCGATTTCGGCCGCAAGAACAATGTCGTCTCCGGCTTCTTTAAGGTGTCGCTGCTCCGGGCGAAAGACGGGGCGCTGCTAACCAACTGCAGCGGCGGCGATATCCTGATCGACGCCGCCATCGACCAAAGCACGACAGGCCAGTTGGGACAGGATTTCGTACTGACCAACCTGCATGACCTGCGCATCTGGGGAGACGACAAGAGCAGCACCGTTAATATCAACGGTATGGTACTCTACTCGCCGGACTCCGCCTCACGCAACGTAGTCGTCAAACTCAACGGCGCAAAAGCCGTGGCCGACGGAGGTAAAATCTCAGTCAGTCCCTCCAAGGCCATTTCAGGGTTCGTTATCCGCAACAAATAGGTTCCGCGGAAATGAAATCCTTCCAGTTACTTCTCTTAATCGGGTTTCTCCTGGGTGTGCAATGTATGCGCGCCCAGGGAGATACCCTCAGCCGTATTCCTCCGGTTCTGCACAATGTGCGACAGGGGCATATCTCCACAGGCGCCCAGGAAGCCAACCACCGCCACTCCCTGTCCCTGCAATGGGGTGTGTATATCCCCACGGGCAAAGGTTTCCTGAATCGTGCGACCACCATATCCCCGGTTCTCGAATGGGAATGGCGCGCTTCGAACGCGGTTTCCATCGGAGCCGGGATTGGATATACCCGCGGAGCCGAGCGTAATTACACCCGGGATACGTATGAAGGCGACCTGGTGACAGGGCCGTCCGACCGCAGCCTGACACTCATGCCCCTTACGGCCCACTTCCGCTGGTTCCCCACGACGTCGCCGCAACACCGCCTACGGCCGTTCATCGGAGCCGGAATAGGCGTACAGTACGCCGTATTCCGAATCGAAGGCGAACTGATCAACAAATCGGAAGTCCAGTCATGGGGTGCCGTAGTAAGGCCAGAGGCGGGCGTCAGCTTCTGCCCGCAGCAAAACGGCCGTATCTGCATCGAAATCAAATGCGGCTGGCAGTATGCCACCAACAAGTTCCCCATAATGAGCATAGAATCGCTTCAGGGCGTGCAGATCAGCGCCGGCGTGCGCTACAAGTTTTAGACATTCTCCGCAGAAGGAAAGACAAAAACAAAAAGGCTATGAAGAGCAAACTGATTCGATATACATTACCATTGATGACATTCCTTGCGGCTGCTTGCTCCAAGACCCTGGATCAACCTCCCGTGGAGACAAAAGAAGCCCCCGTTACGATCCGCACCCAAGCCAACGGAGGGAATGACACCAATCAACTCAACGCCTCGGAAACCGCCGTAAAGTCGGTGCGCATCTATATTTTCGACGGCGGCAAACTGGATCGGATGCAATACTTCGACACACCGGACGGCGGCATACAACTGAAAATGCGCGCCAAGGTCGGTTCCGGCAAGACGTTCTGCGCCGTAGTCAACGAACTGCCAGAGGTGAAAGACGAACTGGACAACGTCGGGACGCCCGGCCAGCTAAACGCCGTAATGTACTCACTGGCTGGCTATATAGCCCCCGACCGTAATATCGGGATGGGGGACGCCTCGCAGACCGAAAGTTATTTCCTGCCTTTTTACGGGCAGACCGACAACGTGACGATCACCGAGGACGGAGCCGCCCTGTCGCTCGAAATCGAGCGCGCCGTAGCACGCATGGACGTATACCTGCGCGCAGAAGAAAAAGCCGTTCTCGACTGTCACGTCACTCCTGCATCGACCCTGAAAGTCGAACGCAGCTCTGCGAAAGGCTATTTCGCCCCGGCAACGCCCAACCAGACGCCGGGCGCCGACCGCACGTTCACGTCCGGTACGACAACACGATTGGACAAAGCGACAAGTACGGATAAAAGCGGCTACAAAATAATTTTCTCCTTTTACCTGCCGGCCCAGCAGTTTGCACAACCGGAAAACCGGCTTCGGTTGACTCTTGCCGACCTGACATGGGGAGAAGACACTAAATGGACTTACAAGCCGTTCCTCTTCGGAGATCATATCCCCGCGTTCGACAATACGATCCGGCCCAACAAGGTTTACAAACTGTACTGCACGCTTTCACAGGCGGCTTTCCCGGTCGATATCTCCGTCGTGGTCGAGGACTGGGATGTAAAGGTACAACACGGAGGACTGTAATCCGGGGGAGGCAAGCGTGACTCCCGTATTCGGAACGCCCGGGAGTCATCCCGGGATGGACACATTCCCGGAGCCTGCAGGAAATATGCACCGGCTGAAACTATGCAGATCCGGAAACTATGGCTGCGGATGCAGCCGAAATAACAGGTGCCGCCACGACAACAACCGCGTAAACAGGCGGGAACGAAATTCCAACGGAAAAATGAGAACGTCAAATCTGAACAGGCTCCTCCGGCACACCGCACCGCACCGATTTCTGTTGTTGTGCCTGCCGTTCACAGCCTCCTGTTCCGAAGGCTCCGTCCCGGAGCCCTGCGCCGAGCTGCCGACACGCACCGTACTGGTTTACCTCGCCGGCGACAACAACCTCGAGGAAATCGGCCGCACACCGGAACTGCTCAGGCAAGGCTGGAAAGATACGGGTAGCAAATGCCTTATTTACTACGACGCACCGCAAGCTGCGCCGAAACTTTTCGCACTGACCATCCGGCATTCCGATGCCTCCTCCGTCCTCGAGACCGTTGAAGAGTATCCGGAAGAGAACTCCTCTTCGGCCGGTGTTTTCGGCCGCGTACTCGCCGACGTCGTGCGAAAATATCCCTCGGACAGTTACGGGTTGATCTTTGCCTCGCACGGAAGCGGATGGCTTCCGTGCGGTGCGCTTTCCGACCCGACACGCACGATCGGCGACGACCGAACTCCCGGAACAACGGGTGGGGCAAGGGAAATGGAGATCACAGACTTTGCAGCGGCAATCCCCGACCACCAATTCGATTTCATTATTTTCGAGGCATGCCTGATGTCGGGAATCGAAGTAGCCTATGAACTGCGTAACAAGACGGACTATCTCCTGGCGTCGTCGGCAGAACTGCTGGTTCCGGGTTATGCCCCCGTCTACCCCACGGCTTTCCAATACCTTTTCGACACAAGCCTGGGGGTGCCGCAGGCCCTCGAAAAATTTGCCGGGAGCTATTTCAATTACATCGATACCCGGAACGGTGCTTACCGTTCGGCGACGCAAAGCATCGTATACACCCGGGAAATGGATGCCTTGGCAATTTTGGCCGGGAAAACGACGGGCAATACACACGGACGATGGGATGACGCCTTGCTTGGCAAGCTCCAGCATTTCGACCGTCCCGGCAGTTACGGCGACATCCCTGCCAGACCCCGTTACTTCGATTTCGGGCAATATATGGCATACCTCGCCCCGGAGCGGCAGGCCGACCTGGATGCCCTGCTGCGAAAAACAGTCGTCTGGAAAGCGGCGACACCGGAGTTCATGGCCGGGTACAACGGCTTCACGATCCTGACGCACAGCGGGCTGACGACCTATATCGAACAGGACGAATTTCCGGAGCTGAATGCCGCTTATAAAAAAACGGCCTGGTGGAAAGCAACGCATGTGCAGAAGTAATACATTACCGGAAGGCCGCAACGCAGGCAAAACAGACGAAAAAACAGGCCAAAGAGCCTACGCCTGCGGTTAAAATATTTTATCCGAATAACTTTTTGAGCGTTTTGGATAACTGAATAACAAAAAACACTCCCGACCTTTGCAGACAACGAAGATCATTCCGGTATCGAAACCCCAAAAGGCGCGACAGAAAGACAGTAATGAATGAACAGTAAACGAATCATAGCTACGGCGAAATTGCCCGTCCTGCATGCGATCGTGCTGGCATGCGTACTCCTTTTACCAAGCGGATGCCTGAAGGATCTGGGCGGGGAGCAGCAGAAAGCCCCCGTAAAAACAGAGGAGGTTATCCTAACGATCGCAAACACGGGGAACAGCGCGGAAGCTACGCGGGCAAGCGAGACCAACAACGAGGGGAAAGTTGAAAAAATCTTGGTTTTGCAACTTGAAGCGGGCGAACCGAATATAATACGCCGCATGTCCGAGGGAGAGCCCGTGGACGGATCACCGGGGAGTTACCGGGTAGAGTTACTCGAGACTGCCGGCAGTGAAAAATGGAAAATCATTGTGGTAGGACAACCAACCACTGACCATAAAATCAATCCTGATCCATTTAAGTATTTGGGAAAACCTTATAAGGATCTTACAAATGCCCTAACGGCTACGTACCCCCTCCCTATTACACACAGCATGCTAACCCACTGCGAAACCGTAGGAATGGCCTACCTTAACGGAAGCAGTGACCTGAAGGTATCCGAATGCCTGAACGGCCTGTCGATAAAGCTTTTGCGAGCGTTCGCAAAGGTGGATATTGGGGTTGGAAAATACAACGAGAAAAACAATACCTGGAGCAATTCGGGCCCCGGTAAAATCCCCTTCGAACTGGTATCGGTAGAGACGCGTAGTATCCGTAAGGATGCGCAAAGATTTTTCAACATCGACAAAGAGACTTTCGACCCGTCGATTCCCGCCGTCAAAAAGGCAAGCATAAAAGAGACTTTAGTGAACTATGGCACTTGCCAATACCCCAGTTCCGCCATTATTTCAGGGACTTACATCAAAAATACAATCTACTTCGTCGAAAATGAGCTGAGCGGCACCCGCTACGATGACGATCACCTCAAACGCCCGAGGCTCATCATCGGCGGCAAATACGACGGCGGCCCGACAACCTATTACCGAATCGACTTCTCCGGGCTGGACGGCGGGTCGAAGGACTCATTCACTTCGGATATCCTCCGCAACCACCTGTATCGCTTCACCATCAACAGCGTCTCGGGCCCGGGCCAGGAAACAGCCAACGAAGCGGATGCAACCATACCGGAAAAACTCGATTTCACAACGGCCATCGAGCCGTGGGAAACCGGCGTAGAGGACACCCCGAACCAGCAGATCGGATATTATATGAATTACGAAGGCCTGAACGGGGATATCACCTATACGAAACAAACGGGCCCCATCCCGGTCAAAACCCGGACATGGAAGGGACGCCAGCCGAGCAACATATTCGATTACAACACATTCTACGGCGAGGCGGATAATTTTTGGGCACACTTGTCCAGCGCAGACCCGGGAAATTGGAACGGCGACCTCTACGCAACGGCAAACGGCGAGGCCAACCCTTCCCAGTACAACTTCGCGGCCCTGAAAACCGAAGGAGCATACCCGACGCTGATGATCGCCGCCAACAATTTGGTCAACGTCAAGGGGGATAACACGTTTCCCTGGAAAGAAGGGCAGGCGCTGACCGCATTCGACATGTGCCGCGCCTACAACGGCGGAGGATTCAGCGACTGGCGGCTGCCCCGCCTTTCGGAACTCGCACTGATGTACGCAAACAGGGCGGCATTGGAGGATCTCAGCGGCTTCGAGCCTTTCGGAGAGAATGCGGTCTACTGGAGCGGTTCCGAATACGGAGAGGGACGGATCCTAAAATCCTCCGAGGCCTGGACCTTCACGTTCACTACGACAGACACGGCGGAGGTATTCAATAAAGACGTCAAGAGCGCCAGGCACTTCATCCGCTGCGTGCGCCAGCCATAAAGTCCCGAAACGGCCGCCAACCGGAGAGGGCCCGCGGGGCGGCGGGCAGAAGCAATGCAACCACGGCCCGCGGAGAGGGGCAGGAGCTATGTAACAATGGCCCGCAGGAACAGGTGCAGATGTAACCACAGCCCGCGGGGCGGCGGGCAAAACAGGAAGAAAATGAAAATTCTGAACAGATATTCCAAACCTAATTCCCGACGGCACGAGCCGGGGTGCGGTCGCATTCGCGGTGTGCCGCCCGGCTATATATTCTTGTTCGCAGCGTCCTGTCTGGCAATGAGTTCATGTACCTGGGAAGAGTTTCCCGATGAGCCGGCCGTATTGCAGAAACCCGTCGCGCTGAGTTTCGCCACTGCTGTGGAAACCGCCCCGGAAGCAGACACGCGGGTCATCAGGCCGGGTACCGATTTCGGAGGGAACGCGTATTTCCCGGTCGGGAAGTACGCTATCGGCATTCACCTCTACAACCTTAACGGGAGCGAGGTATTCGAAGGCTCGGACAACATGCAGGGACTGATGGAGATAACCGGAACCGGAACGGATAACGATGAGTGGAAGTACTGGAACAGCCAGGGGACTCCGGTTACACCCAAAGGTTTTCCCGGAACCCGGATCCGACGAATGGCCTACACACCTTACGACCCCAAAGCCACAATAGACAGCATTCCTTTCGATTTCACGAATAAGGTCAACGTCGAGCCGCAGTACGGCCAGGCCAACCTGCTGCTTTGCAGCACCGGAGAGACCGATATCCCGGCAGACCCGCTGGCAAACCCCATCCAGCTCAGATTCAAGAATGCCTACACGAAAGTAGTGCTCCGGATCACGAAGAAAGAGGATAAGAACGACAACCAAAATATAGGCAAGGTGACCGAAACGGCGATCGACAACCTGACCGCCGAGTGGATCAAAAACCGGGGCGGCATCGACCCGGCAACGGGCTATGTCAAACCTACGTCGGAGCCAGGCAAAATATGGAACGACTCGACCGCCATGCTGACGACGATCGAGCCGGTAGAATTCACATTCCTGGTTCCGGCGTTCATGGACAAGGATGTGAAGGACGACAATTTCGGATTCGTCCTGCAGATCGACGGCCAGCAGCGCCTATTCCCGCTCAAAAAGAGCCAGCTCAACACCGGCGCCGATGCCGGCCGCAACACCACATACGGATTCGAATCGAACAGGATCAACACCTACAACCTCGTATACAACAATTCGCTGCTGTTTCTGTCGTTGCAAAGCTGGAACTCCGTCGATGCGAGCGCCGGCTTCGGCCAAACCGCAGAGAACAACCCGACGTTCTCGTTCGACCTGAGTTTGGGGCCAACTCCTCCTCAGGGAACAGGATACTATTTTCTAACCCAATCTCAGCAAATAGCAGAACATTCCGAAACCTCCGAACTGAATTACCCCAAGGATCCCACGGAAGATCCGTATGTAATGTACGATGACCCGAGACCTCTTCCAAAGAATAAATTCATCTATCGCACAGACCATCTGAACAACACCTACCTGAGTTCCGTGCTGCTGGGCGGAAACGGCCCCGCAGTCCCGGAGAACAAGGGCGGAAGATTATATTCCGACTGCGAGCGACCCTACGTCAAACTGCAGGTAACCGCACTCGACGTAGGCGGCAAGGCGGTGGTATGGCAGGACGGCAGAGGCGGACTGATCGCCAAGGACGTATGCCGGAACTACCGTGGCAACGGCTTCACCGACTGGCGGCTGCCCCGCGTCACCGAGATGAAGCTCATCATGATGTGGGCCGTTTTCAACCGCAACCAGATGGGAAGATTTTTAGGAAAGACCGACGCCACCCTGGAAAAAGAGGATGCGAAACCCTACTGGACTGCCACGGAAGCCGATATGGGAACCCAAAACGAGGTCGACGAAAGTGAGACCGCCTGGTATGTACAAGGTTATTACTCCAAACTCGGCGGCGGTAAACGGAATTATAAGGTAGCGACCCGGAACAAACAGGAGGCGGCCTTTATCCGCTGCGTCCGCGAAATGTAAGCGACGAACCCCAGTATCCAGTATGAAGAAAAAACCGATATACCTGCTTTGCGCCGCCTGCCTGGCGTGGAGCTGCACGAACGATCCGACGGCCGACCCGGCCGGGCTGGCCGGCACCTCTTCCGGAGAACTGGTGCCCGTGAGTCTGGAGCTGCGAATGACCGATTTCGCGGCACCGCCGACCCGGGCCACGCAGAACATACGGGCCACGGCGCCGGGCGGCGGCACCGCGCTGGTCGACGCGGAGATTTCCGCCCCCCAACCCGCTTCCCGGACGCGGACGGGCGGCAGCGGGGAATTCACAATCCCCGACGACCAGAAAGTATTCAGGCTCGACATCCTGCAGTTCAACGGCACCGGCACCCAGGCGCAACTGGTCAAAAAAGCGGCTTATATCTCCGAGGACGGCGACTATACGCGTTACGAATTCTCAGGACTGGAGTTGGTGGACTCCGGCAAGGAAAAAAACAGGATCGTTATTCTGGGCAACGCCGATCCGGCCCTGGCGGGGAAACTGCAGGAAAAAACATCCGGTACCGAAGGCACCAAATACGAATCGTTGCTGCAGGAAAGAATCTCCCGCACCGGGGAAACCGACACATCGTTTCCGCTCGTGCCCCGGAATCAAACCGATCTCCCGGTCTTCTCGGGCATGGCCGTCACGATCGTCACCTCGGGGTCGCAGATCGGTGTCGAACTCATGCGCAATGTGGCCAAGGTGAATTTCAGCTTTTTCCTGACCGAGCCCATGCGGAAGGCCTACGACGAGTGGGACATCGTGCTGAACACCATCCCGCCCGCGTCATTTTACATCCCGCAGGCATACGAAGCGCCTTTCCCCGAACTGCAGATAACCGATCCCTATTACAGCAGGGTGCTGGGCGTGGGCGTCGCATCCCCGGGAAATGCGGACACTCCCCTGCTGGTGCCCGCCGCGGAGAACCTCTACCTGCCCGTCAACCTGCAGTACAGCGTTCCCGGGACGGTGGTCTCGACCCGTTACCTGAACGCCCCGGTCTTCGCCACAAGCCTGCAACTGCTGGGGAAAAAGACCGCAGGCAGTTCGATAACCCAGACCGTCGTCTACATGATTCCCCTGGGGGCCAACTTCACCGACGATTACAGCATCCGCCCCAACAACGCGATCAACTACCGGATCACGCTGGTCAGCGACAGCCCGGACGACTCCAGCGTGGTCAAATTCATTGCCGGGAAATTCGCCGGGAAATTCGAAAAATACCAGAACCCCGCAGACAATTCCGAATGCTGGGGCTACACGGATGAACTCGAGGTATGGCCGACGGATGTCGAATACGTCCCTTCCCCCGGCGATAGCCGCGACTACGGCACATGGGTGCCGTGGGCGGTGGTTCTCGTGGCTAACACCCCGACAGGCATGGCGGACGGTTTGGCGAACACACAAACGCTGTGCCAAGATTCAGGCACCTGGAGCCATCCTATCCCGGCCTACATGTGTTACAAGCAGCTCAACGGCCTGACGGAGCCGCTCCCAAGCCCAGCACCGAATATGTGGTTCCTGCCCGCCATCCATCAACTGGTCGGCATCTACGTCGCCGGAGGCTCCCAGGTCGCAGCGATGCAACCCTACTACTGGTCATCGACCTTTTTGGGAGGAGTGGCTTCGATGCAGCAATCTTACCGGATAGGCAAAAACGGGCTGGTGGAGGCGAAGACAAACTCAGCCAACATCAAAGCCGCCGTACGCGGATGCAGAATTCCCCCCCCCCGTTGAGTTAGCTCCCGAAACAAGACCCCCCCGTTGAGTTAGCGCCCGAAACAAGCCGCCAACAGACTAAGACACAATAATATACCAGCACAAGAAAACCGGGCTGAAAAGCCCCGAAAACCGCAATAAAACCCGATATACAATGAATGCCAGACACTACTATCGCTATTCGCTGATGCTGCTCGTGCTGTCGGCAGTGTTCTGTCCCGCAGCCGGGGTACGGGCGCAATACATCAAAAAAGAGACGCTCCCGATCAAGGGCGGCGGCGAGCAGGAATTCGCAGTCTTCTATGCCGACGGAATGCCCGAAACGGCGCAATGGCCTCTGGGAACCGTGATCGTAGACGACGTGGGAAGAACGACCCGCCACCAGGTCTCCCGCGGAAACGGGCGCAACCGCAATATCAACAGCAAAGTCTCGGCACGGTTCATCATATCGCCCTTCGACGTACCGATAAGCGGCGCTGAGATGTGGACAACAGGTTCCGTCCAGGGCGAGTGGAATTACGCAGTGGGCGAAGAGGGCAACGCATCCTTGACGTTAGACGAACAATTTAAAGACGTAACCGTTAAAACAGGATGCTTTTGGTTCGGCGGCCACAAAGGAAACAGTAGCGGTAAATATACCAACCGGAAATGGCGGTTACCCACCCAGCGCGAGCTGATGATCATGATGGTACTGCAGGATGGCATCAATGCCATATACGGCATAGACAGAGATTCACTCAGATACCCGCAGAACAACAGCTCCAAACCCATACCCGAACCGACAGACCCCACGGGCATGAACGGCAAGATTTACTGGAGCGCCACGGAGGAACCCAACGACGGCGCCCCGACCAAGAGCAATAGAGCCTGGGTAGTCGATTTCACCCGGGGAAAGCCCGCGGTATACCCGACAAAAAAAATTGACGACATCGACAATACCAAACATTACAAACTCAGATGCGTAAGCGATTATTAAAAACACGATGACGATGCCCGAAGAAATACCGCATACGATTTACTTTATCCTGCTGCTCGCAGGCCTATTCGCAACGGCAACAGCCGTAGTTTTAACCTGCCATTTCCGGAAAGTACGCCGGAGACGGCGGCTGGTCAGTCCGCGAAAAGATTACATTCACAGGCTGCGGGTATGATCAGGATTTTCACACGGGCGGCGCTCTGCATTTGCTGCGCCTGCGGCCTGTGGGGCTGTCCGCGGCAGCACGCCGCAAGCGCAGCGGCCGGTTCCGCCCCACAGCACCCGCAGGATTTCAAACTGCCCCACATCCCCGCGGCACTGACCACGCCCGAAGCCCGCGCGGATTACCTCGCGGCACACTACTGGGACAATTTCGACTTCAGGGACACCACGCTGATATCCCGACCCGAGATCACCGAACAGGCATTCGCCGATTTCATCGATCTGCTCACGGCGGCGCCGATTTCGGCAGCAGACAGCGCCCTGGTGCGGATGATGGAGGCAAGCACAGCCAACAGCGCCATGTTCGCCCATTTCACAGAGTTGTCGGAAAAATACCTCTACGACCCGAATTCCCCCCTGCGCAACGAGGAACTCTATATCCCCGTACTGCAATACCTCACGGATTCGCCGCACCTGGATTCACTCAGCAAACTCCGCCCCCGCTACCAGTTGGAACTGGCACTCAAGAACCGTCCCGGCGATATCGCGGCGGACTTCTATTACACATCCGAATCCGGTAAACGAAGCAGGATGAGGCAGATCGAAGCCGATTACACGATCCTGTTCTTCAATAACCCCGACTGCGGGGACTGTAACCGTGTAAAAGAATATATGGACATGTCCCCCGTGATCGGCGGCCGGCTGCGCGAACAGGCCGGGCCGGCCAAAACGGGAACCGGCGCCCCGGCAAGCGGAAAACTCGCCGTATTGGCGCTTTACACAGAAGGGGACATTCCCCATTGGCGAAACACGGAATATCCTCCCGGGATGATAAACGCCTACGACGCGGGGCAAAAAATAACAGAGCGGCAGCTGTATGACCTCAAAGCGATGCCGACGCTCTACCTGCTCGACAAGGACAAACGCGTGATCCTCAAAGACGCCCCGGTCGAGCAGATCGAGCAGTGGCTGACCGAAAAACGCAAAAGTCAAACAGAATGACCATGGCAGCGGACATGGCAGAACGGCTGAAACAGACTGCCAGCACATGCGCCGACCGTGCAATCAGGTGGGCGATCGCACTCATGGGGATCGTGTTCTTCACTTTGCTCTATCTACTGCTTTCACTCCCAATGGTGCTGTGCTGGAGCTGCGAGAGCCTGTTCGGACGCAACAGGAAACAATCGGGTGTAAATTAAAAAGAGGTGGGAAATTCCCACCTCTGCCTTATTATGGCACAATCCGGTTTTTTCAGTTCGCGAAGGTCAGCCCCTTGTCGTCGGCGTCGATGCGGATCGGCTGCTCACGGTTGACGTCGCCCGCAAGGATACGCTTCGAGAGGTCGTTGACCACATAGCGCTGGATGGTACGCTTCACGGGACGCGCACCATAGAGCGGGTCGTAACCCGCGGCGGCGATCCATTCGCGTGCCTTGTCGGTGTATTCGAGGCGGATGCCGTTTTCGGCAAGCATCCTGCGCACCACACCGAGCTGAATGTCCACGATGCGCCCGATATCCCGGCGCGTCAGCGGCTCGAACATCACGATTTCGTCGATACGGTTGAGGAACTCGGGCTTGAGCTGCTGCTTGAGCAGGTCGATCACATCCCGGCGGGTCTTCTCGACCACTTCGGGGGCAAGTTTCTCACCGTTGAACGCCTCCGCGAAATTCTCCTGGATGACCTGCGAACCCATATTCGAGGTCATGATGATGATCGTATTGCGGAAATCCACCGTACGGCCCTTGTTATCGGTCAGACGGCCGTCGTCGAGCACCTGCAACAGGATGTTGAAAACGTCGGGATGGGCCTTCTCGATCTCGTCGAGCAGCACGACCGAATAGGGCTTGCGGCGCACGGCCTCGGTGAGCTGGCCGCCCTCGTCGTAACCGACATATCCCGGAGGCGCCCCGACCAGACGCGACACGCTGTGACGCTCCTGGTATTCGCTCATGTCGATACGCGTCATCATCGAGTCGTCGTTGAAGAGGAACTCGGCCAATGCCTTGGCCAGCTCGGTCTTGCCGACGCCGGTGGTGCCGAGGAAGATGAACGAGCCGATCGGTTTGCGGGGGTCGTTCAGTCCGGCACGCGAGCGGCGCACGGCGTCGGAGATGGCGGCGATGGCCTGCTCCTGCCCGATGACGCGCTTGTGCAGCTCGTCCTCCATGTGCAGCAGTTTTTCGCGCTCGGAAGCCAGCATGCGCGTCACGGGGATGCCCGTCCAGCGCGACACCACCTCGGCGACGTCCTGCGCATCGACCTCCTCCTTGATCATCGAGCCGTTGGCCGACGCCAGTTTGTATTCCTCCTGGAACGCGGCGATCTCCTTTTCCGCCTCCTGGATCTTGCCGTAGCGGATTTCGGCCACCTTGCCGTAATCGCCCTGGCGCTCGGCCTGCTGCGCCTCGATCTTCAGGGCTTCTATCTTGTCTTTGTTCGACTGGATCTTTTTCAGGAGATCGCGCTGCCCCTGCCACTTGGCACGCATCTCGGCGTCACGGGCCTTGAGCTCCTCGATCTCCTTGGTGAGGTGCTCGACGCGCTCCTTGTCCTTCTCGCGGCGGATCGCTTCGCGTTCGATCTCCAGCTGGCGCACACGCCGGTCGAGGGTGTCGATCTCCTCGGGCACGGAGTTCATTTCCAGCCGCAGCCGCGAGGCCGCCTCGTCCACCAGGTCGATGGCCTTGTCGGGCAGGAACCGCGAGGTGATGTAACGCGTCGACAACTCGACGGCAGCCACGATCGCCTCGTCCCTGATCCGCACCTGATGGTGGTTTTCGTAACGATCCTTCAGGCCGCGGAGGATCGAAATGGCATCCTCGGGGCTCGGTTCGTCGACCATGACCTTCTGGAAACGGCGTTCGAGGGCCTTGTCCTGCTCGAAATACTTCTGGAACTCGTCGAGCGTCGTGGCGCCGATCGTCCGCAGCTCACCCCGCGCAAGGGCGGGCTTGAGGATGTTGGCGGCGTCCATCGCACCCGACGACTTGCCGGCGCCCACGAGGGTGTGGATTTCGTCGATGAACAGCAGGATGTCGCCGTCGCTGGCCACAACTTCCTGCACAACGGCTTTCAGGCGTTCCTCGAATTCGCCCTGATACTTGGCACCCGCGATCAGGGCACCCATGTCGAGCGAGTAGATCACCTTCGATTTGAGGTTCTCGGGCACGTCGCCGTCGACGATCCGGTGTGCGATACCCTCGGCGATGGCGGTCTTGCCGACACCCGCCTCTCCCACGAGGATCGGGTTGTTCTTGGTACGCCGCGAGAGGATTTGCAACACGCGGCGGATCTCCTCGTCACGGCCGATCACCGGATCGAGTTTGCCCGAACGGGCCTGTTCGTTGAGGTTGATGGCATACTTGCCCAGCGCATCGAACTGCTGCTCGGAGGTCTGGGAATCGACCGTAGCCCCCTTGCGGAAGGTGCGGATCGCCTCCAGGAGTTCCTTCTCGGTGGCACCGCTGCGCTTGAGGATGTCGGCGGCCTGCCCGCGCTCGGCGACGAGCCCCAGCAGCAGGTGCTCGACCGACGCGTATTTGTCGCCGAAGTTCCGGGTAAAGTCCACGGCGCGCTGGATCACCTTCGAGGAGTCCTGCGAAAAGAACTGGTCGCCGCCGCCCTCGACCCTCGGCAGGGACGCGACGGCCCGGTCGGCCTCGTCGCGCAGGCCGCGGACATTCACCCCGACACGCCCCAGGAGGAACGTGGCGAGCGAATCGTCCTCGCGGACAAGCACGCTCAGAATATGGAGCGGCTCGACAGCCTGCTGTCCGCGCTCCCGGGCAAGAGACAATGCACTTTGCAGAGCCTCCTGCGCTTTTACAGTTAACGTATTGATGTTCATATCTCTGATAATTTGTTTTTCAAACTTTCGTATACTACACCCGCAAAACGCCTGCCAACCCGGCTTCCCGGCCAATGTGTCATCCTTTGTCACACACGGGACTGACACGAGGCGCCAAAACGTCAGCTGTTTTGCAGAAGAGTTACACAATACGGCATAAAACAGCAGGACATCGCCCGAAATGTATTATCTTCGCAACACCTAACTCTCACTCTTCACGTTCATGACATACCGTAAACCCCCGTTCCTGCTGCGCAAATGGCAGCGGTTGCAGATGCGCTACTATGCGTACCGTAACCCGGAAAAACTGGTCAGGATACGCTACCGGCAACGATTCGGCACCGACCCCGACCTCGAAAACCCCCGAACCTTCAACGAAAAAGTCCTCTGGATGATGCTCCATGCCGACACCACCCGCTGGTCGCAACTGGCCGACAAGTACCGCGTCCGCGAGTATGTCGAGCAATGCGGGCTGGGATGGATGCTCAACGAATTATACGGTGTATGGGAATCCGCAGAGGAGATAGACTTCAGCGGGGGGGGGAATCTCCCCGACACGTTCGTGCTGAAAACCAACAACGGCTACGGACAAGTTATCATCGTGAACGACAGGCAAAAAGCCGATATCCGGTCGATCCGCCGTACACTCAACCACACCCTGCGAAAGAAATTCGGCCGCATGACGGCCGAACACCACTATTTTGGTATTAAACCCCGCATTATCGCCGAACGCCTCCTTCCCTCAGAACCAGCATTCGGCAATTCGCTCATCGACTATAAATTCTACTGTTTCGATGGCAACCCCTATTGTTGCATGGTCTGCTACAACCGTAAATCGCCATCCGACGTCAAAACAGGATTGTACGATGCCAGGACATGGAAAAACATAGGTCATTACGTCACCGGAAAATATTACGACCCACATCAGTGTGATATCCCGCGTCCGGCATCCCTCGACCGGATGCTCGATGCGGCCAAACGGCTCTCATCAGGATTCCCCCAAGTACGGGTCGACCTTTACGAAGTCGCCGGAAACCCCGTATTCGGGGAACTGACATTCACCTCATCTGCAGGTATGGATACGGGATTCAGCCAGGAGTTTCAGGAATTGATGGGATCGCAAATATCCCTGCCGCCGGCCAAGCGGACGCAACCGTCGCACCCGGGACTGCTCGGACTCCTCGGACTGCGGAAGGCCGCTGCCAAATAAAAACGGCAGGCAGCCCGGAGGGGCGGGTGCAACAGGCTGCCCGGCCCGCCAGGCACAGCCCTTTGCCCGGGTATGGGGAGAGGGCTGTCATTTTGTAGGCGGGTTTCATTTTTAATTTAATTCTTAATTCGTATCTTTGCGCTACTATGAGTGATTTTATCGTCAGCGCACGGAAATACCGCCCCGCGACCTTCGCCTCGGTCGTCGGACAGAAACATATCACCTCCACGCTTAAAAATGCGATCGAGCGCGGGCAGTTGGCTCACGCCTACCTGTTCTGCGGCCCCCGCGGCGTAGGCAAGACCACTTGTGCCCGCATCTTCGCAAAGGCCATCAACTGCCTGAACCCCAACGGATCGGAGGCCTGCAACGAATGCGAATCGTGCCGTTCGTTCAACGAAGGGCGCTCGTTGAACATCCACGAGCTGGACGCCGCGTCGAACAACTCGGTAGAAGATATCCGCACACTGATCGAACAGGTGCGCATCATCCCGCAGGTAGGGCGCTACTCGGTATTCATCATCGACGAGGTGCACATGCTCTCGGCGGCGGCGTTCAACGCCTTCCTCAAGACGCTCGAAGAGCCGCCCGCACACGCGATCTTCATTCTCGCGACGACCGAAAAACACAAGATCATCCCGACCATCCTCTCGCGGTGCCAAATCTACGATTTCAACCGCATCCGCGTCGAGGACGGCGTCGAATACCTCAAATACATCGCCTCGCAGGAGGGCATCGCAGCCGACGAAGAGTCGCTCAACCTCATTGCCCAGAAAGCCGACGGGGGTATGCGCGACGCCCTGTCGATGTTCGACAAGGCCGTGTCGTTCTGCGGCAAGGCGCTCGATTACCGCAACGTCGCCCAGACGCTCAACGTCCTGGACTACGACACCTACTTCGGCGTCACGGAGATGCTGCTCGCGGGCAACTATGTCGATACGCTGGTGACATTCGACAGCGTGCTGTCGCGGGGTTTCTCGGGGCAGACCTTCATGGCGGGGCTGAACCGCCACATGCGCGACCTGCTGATGGCCAAGCGCCCCGAAACGCTGCGGCTGATCGAAATGACCGGGACGCTGCTCGAACGATACCGGACGCAGGCGGGCGCCTGCGATGTCGAGTTCCTGTTCGGAGCCATCTCCTGCCTGACGGAGCTCGACGGGAAGATCCGGCAATCGTCCAACCAGCGGTTGTTCGTCGAGCTGGGCCTGATGAAGATCGCAGGGCTCGGCCAAAAAAAAAATGACTCTCTGACATCTTCCGGGGAATATCCCCTTCCTACCCTCACCCCCCGCACGGCGGGCCCCGCATCTGCGGCGGCTCCGGCAGCGGCCGGGCAGCCGGCAACCGCAACGGCACAAGCGGCAGAGGTTTCGGCGACCGGAAATCCGGCAACGAACGCCCCGGCGGCAAATGCCTCCGGCAACCCCGCAGCCCCGGCAGCCGCAACGGCACAACCGGCAGGGGTTAGCGCCACCGGTAATCCGGCAACGAACGCCCCGGCAGCAAGCGCCTCCGGCCACCC
>NZ_FR893507.1:63200-65500 GCF_000435435.1 Alistipes sp. CAG:29
GCGCCCGCCACCGCACACCGGGCAGCGCAAGCAGCAGGAGCCGCAACGGCCCCCCCTTCCGCAGCAACGTCCGCAGCAATGCCTGCCGCGTCCCCGGCCGGAAGGCCGGCAGCGGGTACATCCGCCGGCCCGACTGCACAGGGAACACTCCCGGCACAGCCCGCGCCGGGGATGAAACGGCGGCCGCTGATCTCGGGCGCATCGCTCTCGGAGCTGCTCGCCTCGGCAGGCGGCGACCCCGACGAGGAGCTGTCGGACGGCGAAACGCCCGACGAACCCGAAACCGTGCGCATAGACCCGGACTGTGCCGAAAAGTTGGAGCACGCCCGAGGCAGGATACTGAACCTCATCAAGGAGAAACGCCCGCGCTTCGTGCCGGCTTTCGAGCTGATGACGTTCCGCGACAACACGATCTCGGTGAGCGTACCGACGACGGAGCTGCGCGAGGAGATCCTGCGCAGCAAGACCGGGATGCTGATGCGCATCGCCGAACTGGCGGGCATCGAGGGTATGATCGAACTGGAGGTCACGGTCAATGAAGAGATCCGGGCGGCACGCCCGATCAAGCTCGAAGACCGCGTCCGCTACATCACGGAGAAGAACCCGCTCGTCGCGGAACTCCGCAAAGCACTGGACTTGGAAGTAGAATAAAAAGAACGAACAATAAAAATGGCAACAAAGAATTTCATCGAAGAACTCGAATGGCGCGGGATGATCCACACGATCATGCCCGGCGCGAAGGAACAACTCGAAAAAGAGATGACGACGGCCTACCTGGGCATCGACCCCACGGCCGACTCGCTGCATATCGGCCACCTGGTGGGCGTAATGATCCTCAAGCATTTCCAGATGTGCGGCCACCGTCCGCTGGCGCTTATAGGCGGCGCGACGGGCATGATCGGCGACCCCTCGGGCAAGTCGCAGGAGCGCAACCTGCTCGACGAACCCACGCTGCGCCACAACCAGGAGGCGATCAAGCGCCAGCTGGCCAAACTGCTCGACTTCGAGTCGGACGCCCCGAACGCGGCCGTGCTGGTGAACAACTACGACTGGATGAAGGACATTTCGTTTCTGGAATTCATCCGCGATATCGGCAAGTGCATCACCGTCAACTACATGATGGCCAAAGATTCGGTCAAGAAACGGTTCAGCGGCGAGGGCGACGGCATGTCGTTCACCGAGTTCACCTACCAGCTGGTACAGGGCTTCGACTTCCTGCACCTCTACCAGACGATGAACTGCAAGGTGCAGCTGGGCGGCGCCGACCAGTGGGGCAACATCACCACCGGAACGGAGCTGATCCGCCGCAAACTGGGCAACGAGGCCGAAGCATTCGCCATCACCTGCCCGCTCATCACCAAGGCCGACGGTACGAAATTCGGCAAGACCGAGAGCGGCAACGTATGGCTCGATGCGCGCTATACCTCGCCCTACAAGTTCTACCAGTTCTGGCTCAACGTCAGCGACGAGGACGCCAAGCGTTACATCCGCATCTTCACGCTGTTAGACCGTGAAACCGTCGAGGCGCTGACCGCCGAACACGAGGCGGCGCCCCACCTGCGCGTACTGCAAAAGCGGCTGGCACAGGAGATCACCACGATGATCCACTCCAGGGAGGAGTACGAAAAGGCGGTCGAAGCCTCGGCGATCCTCTTCGGCGGCTCGACGTCGGAGGCGCTGCGCAAAATAGACGAAGAGACCCTGTTGCAGGTGTTCGAGGGCGTGCCGCAGTTCCGCATCGCCCGTGCCGAGCTGGGCCTGCCGTTCGTCGATCTGTGCGCCGAAAAAACGCAGGTGTTTCCCTCGAAGGGCGAATGCCGCAAGATGGTGCAGGGCGGCGGCGTGTCGCTCAACAAGGAGAAGGTCGCCGACCCGGCACGTACGGTGGGCGAGGCCGACCTGATCGCCGGCAAATACCTGCTCGTACAGAGGGGTAAGAAGAACTACTACCTCGTAATCGCCGAGTAGCATGGAATACCGCATCGTCCTGACGCGCATGGAATTCCACGCGCTGCACGGCTGCTACGAGCTGGAACGCAAGGTAGGCAACCGCTTCACGGTCGACCTGGAACTGACGGCCGAACTGGGCCATGCGGCCACGGACGACGACGTGCGCAAGACGGTCAACTACCTGACGGCCTACGAAGTCGTCGAGATGCAGATGCGAATCACGCAGCACACCATCGAGCGGGTGGCGACGAACATCATCGAGGCGGTTTACGCCACCTTCCCGCAGGTGCGGCACGTAAAATGCACCGTATCGAAACTGGCGCCGCCGCTGGGCGGAAAGCTCGAGAAGG